>NZ_BACW01000130.1:0-5795 GCF_000333315.1 Curtobacterium sp. B8 | reverse complement strand
CGGATCTGCGCGAGCGGCGCACGGGGCACGGTCAGGTCTCGGGACAGGACCCGCTGGTTTCCCATGCCCAGGACCACGTCCTTGCTGCGGAACCGCCCGAGCGACCACAGACTGCGGAGTGCTCCGGCGACGGTGTTGGCCTCGAGCACCTCACCGTGCTTGGTGGCGTCCAGGGGCACGGGGACCTCGGCGACGCGCACGATGACCGGCTGCGGCTTGCCCGCGTCAGCGACCTCGACCGCCCGGATGGCGTCCGAGCCGATGTCGATGCCGACGATGTTCTTCGCCATGTCGTGTTCCTTCGGGTGGCTTCGGGGTGGAGCTGCTCAGAGGCCGAGCAGCCGGAGGTAGGCGTCCCAGAGTGGAGCGCCGAAGAACGCGCCCACCCACGCGCCGAGGAGCATCCAGGGCCCGAATGGGATGCCGGTCGATCGACCGGCCCGCCGGACCAACAGGAGGGCGATGCCGAAGGTACCTCCGAGCACGAAGGCACCGAAAGCACCCACAGCGAGGGGTCCCCATCCGAGGTACGCGAGCAGGAGTCCGAGCACACCCGCGAGCTTGACGTCGCCGAGGCCCATCCCCCGGGGCACCGCGATCGCCAGCGCGAGGTACGCACCACCGAGGACGGCCATGCCGAGAGCGCCCCGGCCGAGCGCCGTCCAGTCGCCGGAACACGCGCTGGCGGCCGTGAGCGCGACGGCCACCACCGGGTACATCGGGAGCACGATCCGGTTCGGGAGGGTGTGCGTGTCGAGGTCGATGAGTGCGAGGGCGACGCTGCAGGCCATCACGAACAGCAGCGCGACGAGGAGCAGGACCGCACCCGCCGTCTCCCGCCCCGTCGAACCCGCTGCAGGGAGGAACCGGACGGTGACGAGCACGAACAGGACGGCGGTCACCGCTTCCACGAGCGGGTACCGCGCCGAGATGGGCATCGCACAGTCGCGGCACCGCCCGCGCAGTGCGAGCCACGAGAACACGGGGACGTTGTCCCGGCCGCGGATCGGACGCTCGCAGCCCGGGCACGCGGACGCAGGTGCGATCACCGAACGCCCGGCCGGGACCCGGTAGACGACGACGTTGAGGAAGGAACCGATCGCGAGCCCGACGGCGGCGCCGAACGCGGCGACCAGCGCCGCGAGCGACGGGAGGACACCGGTCACGGGAGGGGCACCCCGTTCGCGTCGTACGCCGTCTTGGACTCGACCTGCGTCGCGACGCGGTACGTGGTGACGGTCGGCTGGGGGAACTTCGGCGGGGTGTAGGTCGCCAGACTCGAGTCGAACCGGTACGACTTCTTGTAGCCCTGACCGGAGGACAGCCCGACGGCGCCGCGGAAGTTCTGGGCGATGGAGCCGCTGACGGTCAGCACACCGCGTCCGGCGGTCGACCCCTTCGTCCAGTTCTGCACCACGAAGGTGCCCGTGTTCGAGAGGATCGCGGCATCGATCTCACGGTCCGAGGGGAGGATCGTGCTGCCGGTGGACGTGATGGGGTTCCAGACCCAGACCGCTCGCTGGCCGATGAGCCCGAGGACGGTCGAGGGCGATCGCGTCGCCGGGTAGGTGACGTCGCCGGTGACGTAGAGGTAGTTCTCCGCCGCGACGGTGACGGCCTTGTCGACGACGCCCTCGACGAAGACGTCGCCCCGGTCACAGCCGTACGGAGCCGAGACCGTCACGCCGCTCCCGGCGGTCGGGTCCGCTTCCGAGGTGCTCTTGGACGACCCGATGAACGGGTACCCCACGCCGTTCTGCTTGAGGGTCGAGGCGCTGCCGGACGGCGGGCCGACCGCGGTGCACGCCGTCGCGGTGTTCTTGAGCGCAGCGTTCCCGTTCCAGTAGTTCGGGTCCTGCACGTTCCCGGCGCGGGCGGCGGGTTCGTTCTGCACGTAGACGATGTTGTTCTTCGGGACGGGCACGACGGCTCCGGTGGCGCTCCGGAGCTTCGTCGGGTCACCGCACTTGTTCGTCGCATCAGAGGTCTGGGACCCCTGCGGCCCCGTGATCTGGGCACCCGCGGTCGCCGTCGCTCCGGTGACCTGGGTGACGATCGTCATCGGCGATCGGACGGTCATGGTGCCGTCCCCGTTGAAGACGATCTTCGTCGGGCCGGTGTAGAGGCAGCCCGGACCCTCCACCGTGTTCGTCGTCGACGCGAGGTCCGTGCGGGTGAAGTCCCGCAGGTCACCGATCGTCGCCGGCGGCGTCAGGGTTGACGAGGTCGTCGGGTTCGAGGCGTACCGCCCGACCGTGCACCCGCTGCTCGTGATGCCGTAGACGCTCTGCACCGTGCCGAGGAACTGCGCGCCGCAGACCTTGATCTGGTCGTTCGACCGGACCGGGCCGGCGAGGACGTCACCGGAACCGAACTGGATCTGGTCGCAGGTCCCGCTCGTCGCGACCGGTCGGTAGTCGCTCGTGCACGGCGCCGTCCCGCCCGAGACGGCCTTCTCGTTCGTCACGGTCGGGTCGCCGGACTCGTAGTTGGTGAAGTAGAGGTAGTTGGAGAACCCGTCGGGCCGGACGTTCGCGACCACGGTGCGGGTCGTGTTCCCGGAACGGCCCGTCGACTGGAGACGGATCACGCCCTGCGAGGAGAGCTTGCTGTTGTCCACGGCGTAGCGGAACGAGGCACCACTCGCCGACCCGTCCCCGGTCGGGACCGATACCCATGGCTGACCAGTCTGGTAGTTGAAGGCCGGGTTGTTGCCGGTGCCCTTCGTGAACGTGCTGGTCGATGCGGCACTGAACGGTGCGTCCTTCTGCCCGTAGTTCCCGTACGTGTTGTCCGCGTTGAGCCGGGACTGGTAGTCCGCGACCCCCGCGTAGGCCGCGGCGATCGCCCGGTTCCAGTCGCGGTCGGTCGAGGTGACGCGGCTGCCGGACGTCGCGACCGCGACCATCGTCGCCACGAGCAGCATCACGACGGTGCCGATCCCGATGATCGCAACGAGGGCGATGCCGCGCTCGTCGTCGTGTGCACGGATCGCGAGCAGGCGGGTACGGAGCAGACGGATCACGAGGATGCTCCCATCACGATGTTCGGCAGGCTCGCGGTGTTCGCGAGCGTGACGGCGTTCTTGTCGCTCGCGCTCGATCCGACGGTGACCGAGACCCCGACCGACCGGATGTTCGGGATGTCGACCGCGCCGACCGTCGCCGGGAGCGCAGCACCCGAGGCGTCCGCGAACGTGAAGAGGGACGTGCTCACCACCGACGTCGCGAGCACGCGCGTCGAGGTCGGTGTGTTCGAGAGCGTCGCCGCGTTCGAGAGGGGGAAGGCGTAGTAGGAGGAGTTGCCCGCGACGGCCGTCCCGGACCACTTCGTCTCGGTGATGCGCTTCGTCGTCGGATCGAGGGTGAGCTGCACCTCGACGGGCTGCGACAGCGTCGAGTCGAGGTTGACGTAGGCGAAGAAGCGGATCGACGTCGGGCTCGCGTACTGGAACGCGTACTGCGGGTCGTCGCCGGTGGGCACCGGGTTGTCCGTCGCGGCCCGGAGCACGCGACCGATCTCGTTCATCGCGACCGACGCTGACCGGGTGTTCTGGCTGACCGAGCGCGCGGTCACGGACGCCTTCTGCGAGGAGATGAGGAACGAGCCCGCGATCGTGAGCACGAGCAACGACAGGCTCATCGCCACGAGGAGCTCGACGAGTGTCAGGCCGTCCTCGCCGGCCCGGAACCGTGCGAGCGATCGCTGAGTACGGACGATCACGAGGTCGGCACCGATCGGGGGTCGAGCGTCACCGTGTTGCCGCTCGTCGAGACGACCTGGTTGGACGCGTCGGGGTTCGCCTTGACGTTCTGCGAGTCACTGCTCAGCAGGCCGCCGATCGCGGTGGTCCCGCGGAGGGTCCACGTGCCGAACGGCAGCGCGATGGTCGTCGCCTTCGACGGCGTCATGCCGGTGAAGTAGTAGTCGTGGACGGGGAGCAGCCGGGTCAACCGCCGGCCACTGCGCTGGTGTTCTTCACGGTCGCGGCCAGGACGGTGTCGATGCCGCCCATCTTGACGTCGATGATCCCCATCGGGGCCCGCGCCGTCGCCGTCAGCGTCGTCGTCGGGAGGAAGCCCGGGGTCGTCCCGTCCGACGCGTTGAAGATGTTCGGGGACGTCGCGAGCTTGTTCGACGTCGGCCAGTTGGTCGGGTCGACATCCGTGCAGGTCGACGTGAGACCGCCGGCGATCACGTTCCACTGGTACGGGAAGACCGTCGCCGTGGTCGTCTGGAAGGTGTTGACGATGCCGTTGTACTCGTACGAGACCGGCAGGCTCGCCGGGAGCTTCGCCGTGACGCCGTCCTTGAGGTTGAGCGGGGAGCCGAAGGTCGCCGTGATCGCCTGGTCGTAGAGGAACGTCCTGTTGCCCACACCGCCGGCGACGGTGGCCACCGAGTAGTACGGGGCTGTGGCGCCGAGGGGGTCGACGTTCCCGGCCTTCGAGATGGTGACCCGGTAGGTGCCGGGCGTGACGCCGACCGCGTAGCTGCAGCCGTTCGAGTCGGTCGCCGCAGGGGGGTTCGCGAGGCTGCTCGCGCCGCCCGACACCGGTGTGATGGTCACGGCGACGCCGGAGTTCGGGCCGCCGTTCGCGGTGCGGACCCCGATCACGATCGTCGAGGCGTTGGCGCTCGAGACCGCCGAGGACGGGGAGATCAGCGTGTCCAGGACGACGCTCTTCTGCCGTGGCGACGTCCCACTGGTCCACGACACGGTGACGGAGACACGCTTGTAGGCGAGGACACCGGACCCGGCGCCGCAGGAGTTCGGCGTGTCCGTGCCGTCGGAGTTGATCCAGTTCGTCGTCTGCTTGATCGTGAACGACTGGTTCCCGACGTTCTGGCTCGACGTGTCGTCGTCGAGGGTGAAGACGTCCTTGGTGCTGCGGGCGAGGTCGATCGCCTGGTTCGCGAGGTTCAGAGCGGCCTCGCGCGATCGGTTGTCCTGCGTGAGGTACAGCGTCGACACGATGCCCGCGGCGACGCCTGCGGCGATCATCGCGAAGATCGTCATCGCGACCATCACCTCGATGATCGTGAAGCCCTCCTCGGACTCCCGCGCCGCGCGGAGGCGGTCGACGATGCGCAGCAGCATGCTCGGTCCTTCTCGTTCGCAGCGGACGGGGGTTGTTGCGCCAACGGGCCGCGACGTGGGTCGCGGCCCGTTGGTCGGGATCAGGTCAGCAGCTGGCGCCGTCGACCACACCGGACGTGTCGGACGTGCAGAAGTCCTTGCCGGTCGAGCTGCGGCCGACCACCTTGAACGTCGGAGCCGTCGCGGTACCGCCCGTCGTGTAGGTGATGGTGGTGGTGTCCGCGCCCTGGCTCGCGCCGGCGCTCTTCAGCGCCGCCGTCAGCGGCGTCCCACCGGTCCCGTTCGAGTAGGTTCCAGCGGTCGGGAAGGACCCGTTGGTCGACTGGATGCTGATGACGGCGGTCTTGAAGTTCGTGATGTCCGACTTCGCGGAACTGTCCTTCGCGCTGTTCGTGATGCCCAGGTACACCGGGATGGCGATCGCAGCGAGGATACCGATGATGATCACGACGACCAGGAGCTCGATGAGCGTGAAGCCCTTCTCGTTCTCCTCGAGGAGACCCTTGCGGCGAGCGTTCAGCTTGCCCATGAGAGCGAAGTACATGGTGATTCCGTTCGTTGGGAATGTGAATGGGAATGTGGTTCGGGGCTTGCTCTGCCGCCGCTGACGAGCGTATTCACCGCTGTTTCTGCGCATAATCCCGAGAACGGGGGTGATCCGCGTACCGAAATGCCCCCAGTACCGGGGGTGGCG
>NZ_BACW01000131.1:0-1460 GCF_000333315.1 Curtobacterium sp. B8 | reverse complement strand
CCCTTCTTCGCGGCGTAGCGGTCGTCGAACGCCTTCTCGTCGAGGTGGATCGTCATGTTGACCGAGTAGCCCGAGCCGTCCTCGGCGCGTGCCACCGAGTTCGCGTTCGCGTCGACGAAGCCGGTCACCCCGCTCACTCCCGACAGCCACTGCGGAACCGAGGGGAGCGTCGCGCTCTTCGCGTCGAACGTCAGCGTCGCGATGCGCTGACCCTGCAACGGGTCGTCCGACTGCGCGTACGCCTCGGTCACCGACGCGGAGTCGATCGTCACGCCGGTGATGCTCACGCCCTGTGGCAGCTTCGACTGCACGGAACGCAACGTGCTCGCCCAGTCCACCTCGGTCGACCCACCGACCTGCTGCGCCGCCTCGAGGAGGGTCGTCGCGGACTCCGTCGACCGGACGTCCCGGTACTGCCCCTGCTGCTGGGCGAGGCTCGTCGTCTCGTCCTGCGCCGAGCGGAGATCCTGCTCAGCGGCGCTGCGGTCCATCACCGCCCAGCCGGCGACGATGCCGACGCCGCACGCGACGACGACGACACCGGCCCACACGCGGCGGACGACGGCGCGCTGGCGACGGGCGACGTGCACCTCGGACGGGAGCAGGTCGACGCGCGGCACGCCCCCGATGGCGAGTGCAGCGCGCGCGTTCCCGGAGGGTCGCGGTGCGCTCGGGGTCGTCCCGGAGGCGGGGGACCGTCGTCCCGGGGACGGCTTCCGGCCGCGGGCGGCCGTCGGCTCGAGTGTCTCGGTCATGCTGCTCGACCTCCGACGGCGAGGCTCCAGGCGACCGCGATGGACGCGGACCGCTCCCTGAGGACGTCCCGCGAGACCCCACGGGCTGGGCGCGCGGAGACGAACGGGTCACCGACCGCGACGGGGAGTCCCGCGACGTCGCCGAGGCCCTCCCGGAACCCGGGCAGGGCAGCTCCCCCGCCGACCAGGACGATGCCACGCACGGCGTCGTCCGGTCGGGTGTTCGCGTAGTAGTTCACGGTGTTCCGGATGCTCGTCATCAGCTCACCGACGGTCTCGCGCGTCACCGCGACCGCGCGGACGTCGTCCGGCGTCTGCGTGCGACCGACGAGACCGAAGTGCCGCTTGACGGCCTCGGCCTCCGGGAGCGGCACCTCGAGACGCGCGGCGATCTGCTTGGTCACGTCGTCGCCGCCGGTCGGGATGATGCGCACGAACCGCGGGACACCGTCGTGGGCGATCACGACCGAGGTCGTGTTGCCGCCGCAGTCGACGATCGCCACGGTCCCCGCTCCGGGCACGCGCGGGGCGAGCACACGGGTGAGCGCGAAGGGGATGAGGTCGACGCCGACCGGGTTGAGGCCGGCGAGCTCCGCGGCGCGCACGTTGGCGAGGACCGCGTCCTTGATCGCTGCGACGAGCAGGCCGTGCACCACCGGCCCACCCTCGCCGATGCCCTCCGAGGTCGGGTAGAAGTCGAGGATG
>NZ_BACW01000132.1:0-223 GCF_000333315.1 Curtobacterium sp. B8 | reverse complement strand
ATTCCGAATACCGCAAGCGACAGGCCGATCATCGTCGCGCTCCAGCGAAAGCGGTCCTCGCCGAAAATGACCCAGAGCGCTGCCGGCACCTGTCCTACGAGTTGCATGATAAAGAAGACAGTCATAAGTGCGGCGACGATAGTCATGCCCCGCGCCCACCGGAAGGAGCTGACTGGGTTGAAGGCTCTCAAGGGCATCGGTCGACGCTCTCCCTTATGCGACT
>NZ_BACW01000133.1:0-951 GCF_000333315.1 Curtobacterium sp. B8 | reverse complement strand
CGGATATCGAGGTCCCCGCGGGCGTCGACCGGTCCGCGGGTGACCGAGTCCTTCGATGGTGACTGCATCGACGCCGAACCGGTCTTGCTTCGACGACGACGTCGCGCCAGTGGCCGAGGCGGCTGAGCCCCCGGGCGGCCGACCCGGCGACGCGCCACGCCGCGGGGTGCCATCCGGCGCCCTGCAGCGCGGTGACGAGGATGGTGCGGTCGGACATGTGCCGGGTCCCGTCTCGTGTCGGTGCGGTCAGTGGGAGTGGGTGTGGGCGGCCTCGTGCGCGGAGGCGGCACCAGGCGCGGGGGCGGCGCCCGGCGCGGAGGCGGCGCCCGGCGCGGAGGCGGCGCCCGGCGCGGGGGCGGCGCCCGGCGCGGGAGCGGCGCCCGGCGCGGGAGCGGCGCCCGGCGCGGGGGCGGCGCCCGGCGCGGAGGCAGCCTCGGCACCGAACTTGAAGCCGAGGCGGCCGTGGGCGAAGCCGCCACCGGCGCGGATCGCGGTCGCGACCCACGCGGCCTCGGCGAGCTCGGCCTCGTTCGCGCCGGCCGCGACCGCACGCTGGCTGTGGGCGTCGATGCAGTACACGCACTGCGTCGTGATGCCGACGGCCAGGGCGATGAGCTCGCGGTACCGCAGCGGGATCTCGCGTCCCTCGGCCCGGAACACCGACTCGTCGAACTGCGCGAAGGCGGCGAGGATGTCGGGGGTCTGCTGCTTGTAGACCTTCGTGTAGGTCTTGTCCTGCTCGCGGTCGAGGTACTCGGTCAAGCGCCGACCGTACGGCGATCCCGACCCACGCACGACGGGTGGTTGCGGGCCGTGAACGAACGTTGCGTCGTGTGACGTCGGAGCGACGCTCAGCGGTCACGATGGGACGCCCGGACACGGCGTGACATGGTGTCCCGATGACCCGTCTGGTTCGTCACGCACGCGGAACCCGTCGTCGAGCCCCGTCGG
>NZ_BACW01000134.1:0-599 GCF_000333315.1 Curtobacterium sp. B8 | reverse complement strand
GGGAGGCACCTGCGTAGTTTGCGATTGCCTTGTTAGTAATAACGTGCCGGAACCGGCAAAAACAATTAGTTTTATTTACCTATCCTGTAAAAATTACCACTATCCGTAACACCATATAAGGCGCCATCCTTGCCAGTAACCAACGAGCGCCAGCGTTCGTTTTTATCTTTAAGCAAACGTTCTTCGGCTATTACTTTATTGTTTTTGATCACGAGGCGGGCAATGTGCGAACCGCCGAGCGCGCCGATAAACAAATTGTTTTTCCACTCGGGGATGAGGTTGCCGGTATAAAAAGTAATGCCGCAAGGCGAGATGCTGGGATCCCAGTAATACACGGGCTGCGTAACACCCTCTTTTTGCTGGATACCCTCCCCCACTTTCTGGCCGCTGTACTCGATACCATAAGTAACTACAGGCCAGCCATAATTTTTACCCGGGCGGATGATGTTGATCTCATCGCCTCCCCGCGGACCAAATTCGGCTTCCCATAATTCGCCCGTTAACGGGTTGGTGGTCATCCCTTCGGGGTTACGTAGCCCGTAGGCATAAATTTCGGGCAATACACCGCTTTTGCCGGCGAAAGGTCCGCCCGGAACGGG
>NZ_BACW01000135.1:0-1117 GCF_000333315.1 Curtobacterium sp. B8 | reverse complement strand
CGAGATCATGCTCAGCCTGCTCAAGCGGTCCAAGGAGCTGCACCTCGGTGTGCCGATGGTCCCCACGACGGACTACGTCAACACCATCGCGCCGGAGAACGAGCCCGAGTTCCCGGGCGACGAGGAGCTCGAGCGCCGCTACCGCCGCTGGATCCGCTGGAACGCCGCCATCACGGTGCACCGTGCACAGCGCCCGGGCATCGCCGTCGGTGGCCACATCTCGACGTACGCGTCGAGCGCCGCGATGTACGAGGTCGGCTACAACCACTTCTTCCGCGCGCAGGACCACCCGTCCGGCGGCGACCAGGTCTTCTTCCAGGGCCACGCCTCCCCCGGCATGTACGCCCGCGCCTACATGGAGGGCCGCCTCAGCGAGGACCAGCTCGACGGCTTCCGGCAGGAGAAGTCCCACGCCGGCGGCGGACTGTCGTCCTACCCGCACCCGCGCCTCATGCCGCACTTCTGGCAGTTCCCGACCGTGTCGATGGGCATCGGCCCGATCAACGCGATCTACCAGGCGCAGCAGGCCAAGTACCTCTCCAACCGTGGCATCAAGGACGCCTCCGACCAGCAGGTCTGGGCGTTCCTCGGCGACGGCGAGATGGACGAGGTCGAGTCGCGCGGGCAGCTCCAGGTCGCCGCGAACGACGGCCTCGACAACCTGAACTTCGTGATCAACTGCAACCTGCAGCGGCTCGACGGTCCGGTGCGCGGCAACGGCAAGATCATCCAGGAGCTCGAGGCGTTCTTCCGCGGTGCGGGCTGGAACGTCATCAAGGTCATCTGGGGCCGCGAGTGGGACGACCTGCTCTCCCGCGACACCGAGGGCGCGCTGCTCAACCTCATGAACGCGACGCCGGACGGCGACTACCAGACGTACAAGGCCGAGAACGGCGCGTACGTCCGCGAGAACTTCTTCGGCCGCGACCCGCGGGCGCTCGAGCTCGTCAAGGACTACTCCGACGACCAGATCTGGAACCTCAAGCGCGGCGGTCACGACTACCGCAAGGTGTACGCGGCGTTCAAGGCCGCGACCGAGCACAAGGGCCAGCCGACGGTCATCCTCGCGAAGACGGTCAAGGGCTACGGCCTCGGCCCGAGCTTGAGGGCCGCAACG
>NZ_BACW01000136.1:0-2103 GCF_000333315.1 Curtobacterium sp. B8 | reverse complement strand
CGGCTCACTCGCGCGGGACTTCGAACTCCGAACCCAGTTCGGAGAGCACGTCCGCCTCAGCGACATCCGCGGCATCCGCCCCGTCGCCCTCGTCTTCTTCCCGCTCGCCTTCTCGTCCGGCTGCACCAACGAGCTCTGCGCCCTCCAGGACAACATCGCGATGTTCGAGGACCAGCGTGTCGAGCTCATCGGCATCTCGGTCGACTCGAAGGCGACGCTGCGGTCCTTCGCCGAGGCGAACGGCTACGACTTCGAGCTCCTCGCCGACTTCTGGCCGCACGGCGCGGTCTCCAAGGAGTACGGCGTGTTCCTCGACAAGAAGGGCTTCGCGACCCGCGCGACCTTCGTGATCGACGTGCAAGGTCGGATCAAGGCCTCCATCATCACCGAGCCCGGTCTGCAGCGCGACGTCGCCGAGTACCAGGCCGCGCTCGACCGCCTCGCCGCCTGCTCGGCACCCGTCCCGGTCGCCTAGCGTTCCGAATCCTCCTCGGGCGCGCGCACGCGCGGTCCGGACGGGAGGAACGGTGCGGGTCATCGACGGACGCTCGGTCGGCGACGCGGTCGCGACGGACAGCGGCGCCTACGCGCCGTTCCCGCTCCGTGACCAGCCCGAGCGGTGGTCGCTCGTCCGCCGCACCGTCGATACCACGGCGGGCACCGTCGTCGTCCACCACCGCCCCGGCCCGGACCCCGTCCTGCTCCTGCACGGCGTCGCGGGCTCCTGGACGACCTGGACGCCGCTGCTCGACGCGGCGCACGGCTTCGCGGGACGCGGTGTGGTGCTCCTCGACCTGCCCGGCTGGGGCGCCTCCTCGACGCCGGCGGAGCCGCTCACGGTCGACGGCGCGGCGGAGGTCGTGACGGTGGTCCTCGACGCCCTCGGTGTCGGACGGGTCGACGTGGTCGGGCACTCGATGGGCGCGTTCGTCGCCCTGCACCTCGCGGTCGTGCTGCCCGGACGGGTCCGTTCGCTGTCGCTGGTGTCCCCGACGACGACCGCGACGGTCCGTGCCGCTCGGCACCCGTGGCGTGCGCTCGGACACCTGCCGGCGTACACGCTGCTCCGGGGCGGTCTGCTCGTGACCGGCCGGGCTGCGCTGCCGCTGCTCCGCGGGCTGGCGGCGGTGGGGCTCCTCCGACTGCTCGCCGCCCCGGTGTTCACGCACGTGCGCCGGCTCGACCGCAGCGTGCTCGACGCGTTCGTCCGGGAGCTGCGGCCGCGCGAGTTCACGGCAGCCGCCCGTTCCGCTGCCCGCTACGACACCGAGCGCTGGCGCGGCGTCCGGTGCCCCCTCGTGGCGGTGCTCGGCCGGGACGACGTGTTCGCCCGGCCGGCGGACCTCGACGAGCTCCGGGCCGCGATGCCGCAGGCACGGACGGTGCTCCTCGACGACTGCGGCCACTTCGCCCACGTCGAGCACCCCGCCGAGGTCGCCGCGCTCCTCGCCCCCTGACGGTCGACCCGCGAGGACACCCGGACCGGCCGGAGCCGCGGCGGCGTCAGACGTGCGCGGGGAAGGTGGCCGCCACGCGCGCCCGCACCTCGGCGCGGACGGCTGCCCGCATCGTCGGGGAGAACAGCGCGTGGTCGCCGTCCGGCACCCGCACGACCTCGACCTGCCCCGACCACCGTCGGACGGCACGTCGGCCGCCGAGCCGGTCGAACAGCTCGGCGTCCTCGGGCGCGACGACGAGCACGACCTCGGTGCCGTGCTGCACGAGGGGACGCACGTGCCCGACGACGCCGCCGACCCGGTCGCGCCGGGCGATCCGCGTCCGCAGTCGTTCCGGCACCCACGAACTTCTCGGCGTCCGAGTGAGTCCGGACGCGTCCCGCTAGAGTGGGCGCGTCAGCCGGCATGGCGCAATTGGTAGCGCACCGTACTTGTAATACGGGGGTTGCGGGTTCGAGTCCCGCTGCCGGCCCTCTGCACCGACGATGCTGGCCGCGCGTGATCGCCGGGAAGACGGAGGCCCGGGCGAGTGATCGCCCGGGCCTCCGGCGTACGTGGAACACGGATCAGGGGGTGTTCCTCATCGCTCGACACGGTAACCAGCCGGTCGTGAGAAGAGGATGACACCGCACCGAAACGGAAGTCC
>NZ_BACW01000137.1:0-1852 GCF_000333315.1 Curtobacterium sp. B8 | reverse complement strand
GGCATCTGCTCGATGAGCGGAGCTCGTACCCGCGCTCGAGGCACCAGTGCAGCAGGTCGGGGGCGAGGTGGTCGTTCACCCCGCGGAGCAGCACCGCGTTGACCTTGATCGCGAGCCCGGCGTCGTGTGCGGCCGACAACCCGGCGATCACCTTGTCGAGGAACGGCCGCCGGGTGACCTCGGTGAAGACGTCCGGGTCGACCGTGTCGAGCGAGACGTTCACCCGGCGGAGCCCGGCCGCGTACAGCGCCGACGCCCGGTGCGCCAGACCGATCGCGTTCGTCGTGAGGGACAGCTCGGGTGCGTCCGGCAGCGAGGCGCAGCGGGCGATCACGTCGACGAGGTCGTGCCGGAGCATCGGCTCGCCGCCGGTGAAGCGGACCTTGCGGACGCCGAAGCGCGCCGTGCCGATGCGCACGAGCCGCTCGATCTCCGCCGCGGTCATGAGGGCGTCGTCGGGGGCGAAGGGCAGCCCGGCTGCCGGCATGCAGTAGGTGCAGCGGAGGTTGCAGCGCTCGGTCAGCGACACCCGGAGGTCGACGGCACGACGGCCGAAGCGGTCCAGCAGTGCGTCCGCCGAGGGAGCGCCGGTCGAACCGAGCAGGGTCGCGGGAGCCATGCCGTCAGCGTACGTCCTCCGCGGACCGCGCACCTGTCGCCGCCGCGGGTGGGTGCGGTGCCCGGACGTCCCGGAAGAGCAGCCGGTCGCGCCACCGGGCCCAGTCGGACCGGCTCGTCCGGGCGAGCGTGCCGACCACCACGACGAGCACGGCCGCCGCCAGCCACCAGCGGTACGCCGCGGTCGACGGCCACACCCCGCGGAGTGCGATGGCGAGCCCGATCGACAGCCACTCCCAGCGTCCCGAGAGCGCCACGAACGGGATGAGGAGCAGCGCGTACCAGGGGTAGCGCGGGGTCACCGCGAGGAACGTCACGCCGATGAGCAGCACCTCGCCGGACCAGGGGTTCGCCGGGTCGGCGAGCCGCCACGCCACGGAGGCCGCGAGCAGCACGAGCAGCCCGACGACCACCGTGCCGGCGTCACCCGGGAACACGAGCGACACGAGTGCGAACCGGGAGCCGTCCTCGTACCCCTCCTCCGACAGGTAGCCGGGCAGGTACCCGAGCACCTTCGGCCCGGTCGAGAGCACGTAGGGCACGTAGAGCAGCGCGAACACCGCGATGCCGACCGGGATCGCCCACCAGTGCCGCCGGCGGCCGAGGAGCGGCGGGTACACGAGGGCGGGGATGAGCTTCGAGGCGGTGGCCGCACCGAGCAGCACGCCACCCCAGACCGGCCGACCGAACACGACGAGCACCGCGCCCGCCGTCGCCAGGGCCGCACCGAGCGCGTCGACGTGCGAGTTGGTCACGGCCTCCGCGGCGACGAGCGGCGACCACGCCCAGAGCGCTGCCCACCACACCGGCCGACCGGTCCGCCGGAGGACGGCGACCAGTCCGATGGTCACGCCGAGCGAGAGCAGGAGCCCGGCGACCTGGAAGGGCATGTACTGCGCCGTCGCCGGGACGAACGCGCGCACCAGGCCGAACCAGAGCTGCGCCATCGGCGGGTAGATCGTGACGACGTCCGACCGGTTGATCGCCACGCAGTGCCCGTCCGCGCCGTCACCGAGGCCGTGGTACCGCGGCAGCAGCGGCTTGCACGTGCCGTCCACCCTGTCGGGGAAAAGCCAGTCGGGCCGCAGTCCGGCCAGCGCGGCCGAGTCCGGCGTGTGCGCGTACGGTGAGATCCCGGCGTGCTGCACGATTCCCGTCCCAGGCGTAGCGAGCAGAGTCGGTACTGGTGTTGGGTTGTCCGGCGAGCGCGGCGAGCCCAACCACCAGGCCGCCA
>NZ_BACW01000138.1:0-318 GCF_000333315.1 Curtobacterium sp. B8 | reverse complement strand
GACGTCCCGCGCGGCGCATCACCGACTGTGCACTCGTGGTGACGGACGACCGGACCGTCGAGCGGGTCGCACGGTCCGCTGGCGTCCCGACCGTGCGACTCGGGTCGCACGACTCCCTGACGGAGCTGTACGTCGCGCTGCACGATCCACGCTCCGACGTCGATGTCGCGGAGCTCCGGACCGCTCGGACGGTCGCTTTCGCACTCGACGCGTGGCAGCGCGGCCGGATGACGACAGCTGAGCTCCACGCGTCGGTCCGACCGGTCCGACCGGAGCGGGTCACGGTCTGACCGCAGACCGACCACGGACGGACGGGAG
>NZ_BACW01000139.1:0-1289 GCF_000333315.1 Curtobacterium sp. B8 | reverse complement strand
GCGACGGCCTGTTCTGACGTGCGGCGGGCGCAGCCCGGATCGTTCTGACGTGCGGCGGGCGCGGTCCTGACGGGCGACGGGGCCGGGGTGGGGGTCGGGGTGCGCGCCCGGGGTCAGCGCCGGGGGAGCAGCGTCCGACCGGAGATCACGGTGCCGCGGAGCGACCGGTGCTCGACCGCACTCGTGGGGTCGTCGATGCGCCTGACGACGAGGTCGATCGCCTCGCGCCCGATGCGCTCGATCGGCTGCGCCAGCGTCGTGAACCCGATCCAGTCGTTCGCGAGGGGGTAGACGCCGTCGAAGCCGGTGACCGAGACGTCACGGGGCACCTCGACCCCGAGCCGGTGCAGCGCGTCGCAGACGTCGAGCATCAGGCGGTCCGTCGGGCACATGAGCGCCGTGGCGCCGGACTCCCGCACGACCTCGGCGACGTCCGCGGCGACGTCCGCCGGTGGTCGCACGAAGCTCGCGTCGATGTCCACGACGGCGACGCCCAGGCCGCGGAGCCGCGCGACCATCGCCTGCGACCGGGCGTACTGCGTGAGGGCGTTGTCCTGTGGGACGGTCAGCACGACGACGGTCTCGTGCCAGGCGGCGGCGACCGCGTCGGCGATCTGCGTGCCACCGTCGGTCTCGTCGCAGTAGACGCTCGACAGCGCCGGGTGCAGTTCCGGCCGGCCGGCCACGACGGTCGCGATGCGTGGAGCGAACTCGGCGATCTCGGCAGCGGGCAGCAGTCCAGAGCACACCACGAGGCCGTCCACACGCATCGAGACGAGTGCTGCGAGGGCGGACTTCTCGTCCTCGACCCGGCCGACGCCGGTGGTGGTGACGACGCGGTACCCGAGCTCCGACGCGCGGCGCTCCATCACGGCGTGCAGCGCGGTGTAGACCATCGAGGACGCATCGCGGACGAGCATCCCGATGGTGTGCGTCCGACCGCGCACGAGGCCGCGGGCCATCGCGTTCGCGACGTAGCCGAGTTCCGCTGCGGCGCGTTCGACCCGCTCGCGCGTCTCGTCCGAGAACCGACCGGTGCCGGACAGCACCCGGCTGACCGCGGACTTCGACACCCCGGCTCGTGCCGCGACGTCGAGGATGGTCGGCTGCGAGCCGCGGGCACTGCTCACGCGGTGGTCCGCCGGTCGCGCCGCGCCGCCGCGGTGCGCTGGACGAGGCGGACGACCGCTCGCCACCCGACCAGGAACACCCCGAGCACGATCGTCGCGACGATGACGAAGGAGATCGGCAGCGGGTTCCCGTCCACGTCGCCCTGCCCGGGGCGACCC
>NZ_BACW01000140.1:0-2258 GCF_000333315.1 Curtobacterium sp. B8 | reverse complement strand
AGGCACATCGAGCAGCCGGCGAACCGCCACTCGGCGCCGAAGTCCGCGATCACCTTGTCCAGCCCCTCGGCCTCGGCCTCGAGCCGGACCCGAGCGGAGCCCGGCACGACCATCACGCGGACGCCGTCGGCCTTCTTCCGCCCCTCGATGATCGACGCGAAGGCCCGGAGGTCCTCGATGCGGGAGTTCGTGCACGACCCCATGAACACCGCGTCGACCGCGATGTCCTTCATCGGGGTGCCGGCCTCGAGGTCCATGTACTCCAGCGCGCGCTGGGCTGCGGCCTGGTCGTTCGGGTCCGTGTAGTCGGACGGGTCCGGGACCGTCTCGGAGAGCGAGACGCCCTGACCGGGGTTGGTCCCCCAGGTGACGAAGGGCTCGAGCTCGTCGGCGTCGATGAACACCTCGGCGTCGAAGACCGCGTCGTCGTCGGTCGCGAGCGTGTCCCAGTAGGCGACGGCGTCGTCCCAGTCCTGACCCGTCGGCGCGTGGTCGCGGCCCTGCACGTAGTCGTAGGTCGTCTGGTCGGGGGCGACCATGCCGGCGCGGGCGCCGGCCTCGATCGACATGTTGCAGATCGTCATGCGGCCCTCCATCGAGAGCGCGCGGATCGCGGAGCCGCGGTACTCGAGCACGTAGCCCTGACCGCCGCCCGTGCCGATCTTCGCGATGACCGCGAGGATGATGTCCTTCGCCGTGACGCCGGGGCGGAGCGTGCCCTCGACCGTGATCGCCATCGTCTTGAACGGCTTGAGCGGCAGCGTCTGCGTGGCGAGGACGTGCTCGACCTCGGACGTGCCGATGCCGAACGCCATCGCGCCGAACGCGCCGTGCGTGCTGGTGTGCGAATCGCCGCACACCACGGTGATGCCGGGCATCGTGAGTCCGAGCTGCGGACCGACGACGTGCACGATGCCCTGTTCCTTGTCGCCGAGCGAGTGCAGGCGCACCCCGAACTCCGCGCAGTTGCGTCGGAGCGTCTCGATCTGGGTACGGCTCGTCGGGTCCGCGATGGGACGGTCGATGGCGAGCGTCGGGGTGTTGTGGTCCTCGGTCGCGATCGTGAGGTCGAGGCGACGCACCGGGCGGCCGGCCTGGCGCAGGCCGTCGAACGCCTGCGGGCTCGTCACCTCGTGCACGAGGTGGAGGTCGATGTAGAGGAGGTCCGGCTTCCCGTCCTCGCCCCTGACCACGACGTGGTCGTCCCACACCTTCTCGGCGAGCGTCTTTCCCATCGGCTCGACCCTTCCTCGTTGTCGTCGATGCGCCGCTGTCGCGGCTCGTCCGGCCACTCTAGCAGGTTGGTATACCAAGCCGCGTCGGTCCGGACGCCAGGTGCGTGGCGAGCCCGCCACGCGCCTCCAGGCCGGTGGCGGGGACCGCCTGGAGGCGCGGCCCGGGTCGGCGACACCCGTCGCGGTGGGAAGATGGGTGCGACATGACGACACCTGCGCACTCGACCCGGACCGTGAACCTCGAGGGCGCAGCCCGCGCCGCGATCGCCGGCGGCGCTCCGCTCGCGCTGCTCATCGCCCTCGGGATGCCCGGGTACGCGGCGTTCGCGATGTTCGCCGGGTTCACCGCGATCTTCGGCGCGACGGAGCCGTACCGGCAGCGCGCCGTGACCACGGGTGTCGCCGGGGCGCTGCAGACGGCCTGCATGCTCGCGGGCATCGGGGTGGCGCTGCTCGGGCACCCGCTGTGGCTGCAGGCGATCGGCCTCGTGGTCGTGCTGGTCGTCGCGGTGTGCACCCTCACGGCGCTGCAGACGATCCCGGCGCAGCCGATCTTCCCCGTGTTCGCGTTCGTCGTGTCCGCGCTCGTGCCGCTCCGGCCGGCCGACGTCCCGACGGTCCTGCTCATCATCGTCTGCTCGGTGGCGTGGGCGTGGCTCGTGGCGATGTCCGGCGTCGTGCTCCGTCGGGTGTTCCACCCGCACGCACCGCACCGCTTCCGACCGCTCGGCGAACGCAAGCACCGGACGCTCGCCGTCCTCCGCACGCGGGCGCTCCGCGAGACGGTGGCGCTCAACGTCGTCGGGTCGCTGGTCGCCGGCGGTGTCGCCGAGGCGCTGCCCGGCCTCGGACACCCGTACTGGGCGGTCATCGCCGTCGTGTCGACGCTCCCCGCGCTCCGCCAACGCCACACGCTCCGCCGCGCCTGGCAGCGCGTGGTCGGCACCGTCGGCGGGACGGTCGTCGCCGTGGGGATCCTGCTGCTCGAGCCGGGCGTCTGGTGGATCGTCGTGATCGCCGTGG
>NZ_BACW01000141.1:0-4266 GCF_000333315.1 Curtobacterium sp. B8 | reverse complement strand
CAGATCAGCTTCCGCAACGGATTCGCCCCCGTCCCGGAACCCGTCGTCATCCCCGACGGCATCGTCCACCCGGAGATGCGGGACAGCCCCCTCGTCACCGGCCCGCTCGGCATCCGATTCTTCGTCAGCGTGCCGCTCGTCCGGCACGACGGCACCACGATCGGCACCCTCGCCGTGCTCGACGTCCGGCCGCGCGACGCGACCGAGGCCGACCTGGCGAACCTCCGGGACCTCGCGGCGCTCGCCGTGGCGCAGCTCGAACTGCGGCAGGAGACCCTGCGCACGACGAGCGACGCGCTGCCGCTCGACCAGCGCGGCTGATCCCCGGGCGTCAACCGGTCAGCGCCGCCGCGTACGCCCGGACCGACCGGTGGTACCGAGGCAGCGTCGGTTCGAGGGCCTCGATCGCCACCCGCAGGGCCTCGTCGGTGCGCCCGGCGCTGTGCAGGGCGAGCGCGAGGAAGACCCTCGGCGCCGCACCGGTGGCAGGGTGCTCGTGGGCGCCCCGCAGCATCGCGATCGCCTCGTCGACCCGGTCGAGGTTCCGCAGGGTCGAGGCGTGCTGCACCACCATCTGCGCAGCACGGTCGGGATCGACCTCGGCGAGGCCCGCCCGGGTGGCGGCGGCGTACTCCTCGTCCGCCGCCGCCTCGTCCCCGGTGGAGTCGTACGCGCCGCCGAGTTCGAAGGCCCCGAGCGCGGGGTGTGGAGCACGGGCAGCGAGGGACCGCATCCGCTCCACCAGTGCATCGTCGTCGAGGTCCGCCGCCCATGCCTCGGCGACGTCGTGCTCCCAAACCGCGGTGTCCATGCCACGACCGTAGCGAACCCGAGGCGGCCGCCGGATCACGGCCGACCCGTCACCGCTCGTCCCGCACCGAGATGCGGAAGGACCGCACCAACGGGACATCCGGCCGCACGACCACGGGGGAGCGCCACGCCAGGGCCGACCCGATCGCGGGGTACTCCGCGACCCGGACGAACCACGGGTCGCGGTGGCCGAGCGCCGTCATTTGGACCGTCGCCGACCCGCCGTCGAAGTCGGCCGCCCACTCGACCCACGGTGCCACCGACCCGTGCACGGCCTCCTCGCCGACGGCGTCGGGGGTCCGCACCGACACCGCGTCGCAGGGCGGGAACCGCCAGGACAGCCCGCCGTACCCGGCCCCGACCCGCCCGTTCGACCCGGGTCCGCCGAGCCGCACGGGGGAGGACCCCGGCGCCCGGAACGACGACGACCAGTCGAGCGTCCACCCGTCGCCGTCGCCGTCGCCGGCCCAGGCGATCGTCCGGTCCTCGTGCAGGACGACCGCGCCGTCCGGGCCGCGCCACACGAGCTCCTGTCCGAGGCTGCTGGTCCGCTGCACTGCCTGCACGACGTCGACTCGGCCGTGGTCGTCCCGCCACACGTACCCGTCGCCGTGCACGTAGGTCGGGCCGCCCCAGCAGTTCACGCCGTCGATGTCCGGGATCGCGATCCCGAGCCCGCAGTGCCAGTCGTGGTCGCCGGGGTGGTGCGCCGACACCGTCACGCCCGCACGCGTGCGCACCGGGTGGAGGTACGGCCGTGGTGACGACGTCGGGATGGTCCCCGAGCCGTCGAGGACCGTCGCGACCGCTCCGCCGTCCACGCGGAGCGTCGCGAGCACGTCGTCCCGCGCGGTGTGTGCCCACGGAGCCCCCACCTCGGAGAACAGCGCGAGCCGGTCGGCCGCCCGGTCGACGACCCCCTCGACGTCCACGACGACCGGACGCCTGGTCGGTCCGTCGCCCTCCCACCGCACCCACGGGTGGTCGACCTGCACGGGCTCGGTTGCCCGCACGGCCTCGAGCACCTCGACGAACGCCCCCGTCGACGCGAGCGGCACGAGGAGTGCGGCACCGGAGGCGCGGTGGTCGAGCAGGTTCTCCAGCAGCCCGGTCCGCTCGAACGTGGTGGTCGTGCCGTCCACCGTGACCTCGTCGGTCGTGTACCCGAGGACCGCTCGGCCGGTCGTCCCGGTGACGCGGACGGTCGGCAGCGCCTCGGTCGACGCGCAGAGCGTGAGGGCCGCGGTCGCCTCCCGGCCCGCGGTCGTCGTGACGCGGACTGCCGAGGTGTCGTCACCGTCGATGGGGGCCGCGCGGTACAGCTCGACCTCGACGCGTGCGACGTCGGCAGCCTGACGGCAGCCGACCAGCGCGAGCGCGGTCGCGACGGCGTGCGCGAACGGGCTCGTCACGACACCGTCGAGGACGTCGACACCGGCGACACGCCCTCGGCCCGCCCACCCCGAGCGCGACCAGGAGGCCTGGTCGCGGGTCCAGGTCCCGACCGCGGCCGCCGACCGCACCGGACCGACGACCGACCCGTCCCGCAGCGCCGGCAGCGCCGCCGACCCGAGGCTCTGGAACCCGACCTGCACGACGCGGCCGGTCCGGCGCTCGGCCTCGAGGAGCAGGCGCAGGCGCGCACGCGTCGTCACCGGAGGCTGCTCGAGCAGCACGTCGGCACCGGCTTCGAGGGCCGCGAGCGTGAGCGGGAGGTGCGTTCCGATCGGAGCGGCGACCACGACGACGTCGACCGGGCCGAGTGCGCGCGCCGCCGTCACGTCCGCGACGACGGGGACGCCCCCGTCGGTTTCCGTCACCAGGGCGGGGTCGACGACGGCGGTGAGCACGCAGCGGCCGTCGGCCGCCAGCTGGGCGATGGTGGCCCGGTGGTGCAGTCCGTGCCCGCGGGCGCCGACCAGGACGATGCCGGGAGGCCCGGTGCCGGTCCGCCCCGCCGGCCGCGGTGCGTCACTGCTCACGCCGCTCACGGTACGCCGCGCACGCGGTCGCGCCGCGGGCCCCCACTCCGGCGCAGCCCGTCAGTGGCGGCGGACGAGCACGACGCTGTCGACGGTGTGGTGCTCGTGCCCGTCCGGTCCGGTCGCGGTGCGGGGGCGCCTGGCCGCCTCGAGCACGTCCCAGTCGGCGTCGGGCCGCAGCGCCGCCAGGTCGTCCTCCGGCGTCGGGAACCGGTACGCGCGCATCTCCTCGGACACCCCGCCGTGCGGAGGAGCGGCGTGCGCGGTGACGAGGAGGTGGCCGCCGGGCGCCACGAAGCCGGCCGCCGCGCGGAGGATGTCGGCGCGCGGGATCTCGACCGGCCACGACTGCAGGAACGACGCCGTCACGAGGTCGAACCGCGCGCTCGTGTCCCACGAGGCGAGGTCCGCCGCGACGAACGCCGTGCGCTCCTCGACCCCGGCACCGACCGCCGCCGCCGACGCGCGGGTGAGCGCCGTCACCGACAGGTCGATCCCGAGGGCCGTCCACCCGTGCTCGGCGAGCCACACGACGTCGCCGCCCTCGCCGCAGCCGAGGTCGAGCGCCCGACCGACGGGGACTCCCGCCGCCACGGTGGCCAGGACCGCGTTGACCCGGCCCGACCAGACACCGTCGCGCTCGGCGTACCGCGCCTCCCACCAGGAGCGGGCGTCGGCACCGGAGGTGCGGGTGTTCGTCAGGTCGTGTTCGTGCACGACACCACTCCACCCGGTGGGACCGGTGCCGGGCAAGGACCGTTGCCGGAACGGCAACCGGGCCGGCCGAGGACGCGTACCGTCGTCAGGCTGGCGTTTCCGCGAGCAGCGCCCCGAGCGCCGCCGCCCCGCGCTCGGCGTCCGCGACCGTCACCACGCGGGCGCTGCCACCCCGCAACCGGACCACGATCCCGGGCCCGGAGCGGGTGACGTACGCGATGCCCCGACCCGAGATGCGGTAGCCCCAGCCACCCCACTCGCCCGGGGAGACCTCCCCCCACCCGCACGACTCGATGCGCTCGAGCGGCACGCGCATGATCGGGATGCGGGTCCCCGTCGAGGTGACGCGGAGTCCGCGGCGGTCCACCGTGACCTCGACGCGAGCGAGCACCAGCACGGCCAGGCCCGCCACGAGGAGCACCGCGCCGGAGACCACGGCGGAGCCGCTGCTCGTCACTGTTGTCCAGACGGCAGTGACGACGCCGAGCACGATCACCGCGATGCCCATCACGATGAACCACGTGCTGCCGACGTGCGAGCGCCAGGCGACCCGGGCTCCCGACGCGACGTCGAGCGACGGAGCCGACCGGACGGGGACGGGCGGTGCCGAGCGCCACACCGGCGGGACGGAGATCGCCGCCGCGGCGACGCCGACCGCGAGGAACAGCAGCGTCCACCACGGCGAGAAGCGGTCCGCTCCGGTCAGTGCGAGCGCGCCCGTCACGATCCAGGCCGTCGCGAGGACCGGCCCGAGCAA
>NZ_BACW01000142.1:0-1414 GCF_000333315.1 Curtobacterium sp. B8 | reverse complement strand
CCAGGCTGGCGATGGACAACGTCGACACCCTCACCGACTACACCTGGGCGATGCTCAAGGCCCTCGAAACCCAAGGCATCCACGGTGCGGACGGTGCAGTGATCGACCATATCGAACTGTTCGCCGACGACGCCCACGCCGACAGCCGCAACTTCGTCATGTGCCCCGGCAAAGCCTACGACCGCTCGCCGTGCGGGACCGGCACCAGCGCCAAACTCGCGTGCCTGGCGGCTGACGACAAACTCGCCCCCGGCGCCACCTGGGTGCAAGCCAGCATCACCGGCAGCCAATTCGAAGGCCGTTATGAGTGGGATGGCGAGCGCATTCGCCCCTTCATCACCGGCCGCGCCTTCATGACCGCCGACAGCACCTTGCTGATCGACGAACAGGACCCTTTTGCCTGGGGCATCTGAGCCCGGGCCTTATTTAACTGAACGCTGGAGTTAGAACAATGAGCGACAACATCTTCACCGGTTGCATCCCTGCACTGATGACCCCGTGCACGCCTGAACGCAAACCGGACTTCGACGCCCTGGTCGCCAAGGGCCGTGAACTGATCGATATCGGCATGAGCGCCGTGGTGTATTGCGGTTCCATGGGTGACTGGCCGCTGCTGACCGAAGCCGAACGCCAGGAAGGCGTGGCCCGTTTGGTTGCCGCTGGCGTGCCGACCATCGTCGGCACCGGCGCGGTCAACAGCCGTGAAGCGGTGGCCCACGCCGCCCACGCGGCCAAGGTCGGCGCCCATGGCTTGATGGTAATCCCGCGCGTGCTGTCCCGTGGCGCTTCGGCCACCGCGCAAAAGGCGCACTTCTCGGCGATCCTCAAGGCCGCGCCGAACCTGCCGGCAGTGATCTACAACAGCCCGTATTACGGCTTCGCCACCCGCGCCGAGCTGTTCTTTGAACTGCGCCGTGAACACCCCAACCTGATCGGCTTCAAGGAATTCGGCGGCGGCGCCGACCTGCGCTACGCGGCAGAGAACATCACCTCCCAGGACGATGCCGTGACCCTGATGGTCGGCGTAGACACCCAAGTGGTACACGGCTTCGTCAACTGCAACGCCACCGGCGCCATCACCGGTATTGGCAACGCACTGCCGCGCGAAGTGCTGCAACTGGTCGCCCTGAGCAAAAAAGCCGCCAAAGGCGACGCCAAGGCCCGGCGCCTGGCACGTGAGCTGGAAGCCGCGCTGGCCGTGCTGTCGTCCTTCGACGAGGGTTGCGACCTGGTGCTGTATTACAAGCATTTGATGGTGCTCAACGGCGACCAGGGCTACGCCCTGCACTTCAACGAAACCGACGCACTCAGCACCGCCCAACAGCGTTACGCCGAAAACCAGTACGCACTGTTCCGCCAGTGGTAAGCGAATTGGTCGGCTGAACAGAACGTGGCCTGACACCCTCGCGCGCCG
>NZ_BACW01000143.1:0-1604 GCF_000333315.1 Curtobacterium sp. B8 | reverse complement strand
GTGGATGAGGTCGTCACAGGTCGGCCCTTAGCACCAGGAGCCCCTTATGACCACCAGCACGAAGAACGTCCCGGTGACCGAGACCATGACCCTCCGCGAGCTCGCCGGCGCCGTCGGTGTCGCGATGGGGAGCGCCTACGCCTGGTCCTCGAAGGGCAAACTGCCCGCCGGCACCTACCGGGACGAAACCGGGAAACTGCGCATCCCCCTCACCAGCGCCGAGCCGTTCATCGAGGAACGCCGATCCGACAAGCGCCGGTTCTACGGGTACGGCATCGAACCCTTCCCGGACGACGTCGAGACCGTGGACCTCGCGTGGATCGCCGCGCAGCTGAACGTGACCCAGCGACGCGTGTGGGTGCTCAGCTCCGAGGGTGCCCTACCCGACTCTGCCCGCCGCATCGGCAACTCGATCCAGATCCCCATCGACGATGCCCGCCAGTTCGTGGAAGAGCGTCGCACCACCCGCCGCCGACCGTTCCCCCGCCACCGCCACCCCGACCGTTCCTCCGTCGGCCTGGGCTGGATCGCGGATGAGATCGGTGTGCCGCGCCGGTCGCTGTACTACATCATCAACGTCGTGCCGCTGCCGGACTCCGCCTACTACGTGGGCAACGAGTTCCGAGTGCCTCGGCAGGACGCCTTGAGCTGGGTCCGCGCGTTCTGCGACGGACTGGGCGAGGACACCCCGACCGCGCGCCGTACCCGCCGCGTGTGGGAGCGGGCGCTCGGGACCCGCGCATCCTCAGCGCAGTGACGACGCCGCGCTGCCTGTCAGGCGATCTCGTCGACGTAGGCAGGCTGACTGTAGGACCGCCCTTGCCACCGCACCTGCACCGGCCACCACCGCCCTGCGTGACCACGCCCTGCTCGCCGCTACGGACGAACGACCGGCTCACACCGCCGTGATCCTGAAGAGCTACCACGAGCGTACCTGCCTGCAACATGTCGTCTCCATCCTTGAACCGTTGATCGGTACAGGGGAGGTATGCGCGGAGACTGGCCGTTCGTGGGCGGTGTCGCCGGTGTCACAGGTCCGCGGAGGGCCTATCGAGCTGCTGGGGCACCACGCACACGGGGACGCGGCCGTCGTGCACGAGGTGTTCTCCTACGGACCCGAAGAGACTGCCGGCGACGGCCGACCGGTGGCGTCGTCCGATGACGATGAGTGCCGCGGCTTCTCCGCTGCGCTGCAGGACTGCTGCCGGGCGCCCCTGACGGAGTTCCGCGCGCACGCGCAGGTCAGGGAGTTCTCGGCTCACCCTGCGGATGGCAGCGTCCAGTTCGAGTTGTCCCTCGTGCTCCCAGCGTGGCGCGTCCCGCGCGAGGTACACCCGACCGATCGGCGACACGCTCGTCGGTGGTTCCCAGGCTCGGACGAGGACGAGGTCGCCGCCGCGTTGCCCAACTCTCTCCGAGGCGAACTCGAGTGCGCTCGTGGCCGTCTGGGCTTCGACACCGACCACGACGGAAGGAGCGGGAGTGGGCTGCCACCGTTCGGGTACGACCACCACCGGGCCTTTCACCCCGGCCATGACTCGTTCCGCGACACGACCGGTGACGGACGCCCAGACCCGGTCGCTGCGGCTCCGCCGATCACCAGG
>NZ_BACW01000144.1:0-12026 GCF_000333315.1 Curtobacterium sp. B8 | reverse complement strand
TCGACTCGGCGCTGCGCGTGGTCCGCAACGACATCGAGGTGAAGGTCCAGAAGGACTCCTCGACCCGCACCACCGTGCCCGTGCAGTCCGTCGCGAACGGCAAGGTGTCGCTCACCATGTCGCTCACCACGCCGACCGGGCAGTCCATCTCCGACCCCGCCGTCGTCGACCTGAACGTGCAGGCGCAGTGGGAGACCGTGATCACGGCCGTGGCGGGAATCGCTCTCGTCGCGATCTTCGGCTTCGGCATCTTCCGCAGCATCCGCAAGCGCGCGCGGCGCCGCCGCGGCGAGCTCGACGACGACGATGACGACGACCCGAACCGGCCGCTGGCCGACCAGCCCGACCTGCCTGGAGGCACGGCACCGGTCCGCCACGCCGCCGCCGTCCGGCAGGCGGCCGGCCCGGCCCCCGCCCGGTCCGCGGCCGCGCCAGCGTCCGCCGGTGCCGCGCCCGCGTCCGCCGACGCCGCCGGGGCTGCATCCGTCGGGGCTGCATCCGTCGGTTCCGCGACCGGGTCCGCCGGGGCCGCCCCGCGCCTCCAGGCCGCTGCCCGGGGACGCGAGGAGCACGCCGAGCCGACCGCCGACCAGCCCGTCCCCGAGGAGTCCGCCATCAGCGCCACCCAGCCCCAGCCCGCCGTCGACGCCGAACCCGTCGCCGAGCGCAGCCTCGGTCGGGCGAGCGCGATGCTCGCGGCGGGCACGATGGTCTCCCGCGTGCTCGGGTTCGCGAAGACGATCATCCTGGCCTACGCGATCGGCCAGCAGGGCTCGGTGTCCGCCGACGCGTTCGCGGTGTCGAACCAGCTGCCGAACAACATCTACGCGCTCATCGCGGGCGGCCTGCTCTCCGCGGTCCTCATCCCGCAGATCGTCCGGTCCATGCAGCAGCACGCGGACGGCGGGACGGCGTACGTCAACAAGATCGTCACCCTGGGCGGCTCGGTCTTCCTCGTCATCACGGTGATCGCGACCGCGCTGGCTCCGGTCCTCGTGGGGCTGTACAGCATCCAGGGCGGTGACGGCTCGAAGGGCTTCACCCCCGCCCAGACCGACCTCGCCGTCGCGTTCGCCTTCTGGTGCCTCCCGCAGATCCTCTTCTACGCGATGTACTCGCTGCTCGGTGAGGTCCTCAACGCGAAGCAGGTCTTCGGTCCGTTCACCTGGGCTCCGCTCATCAACAACGTCATCGCGGTCAGCGGCCTCATCGTCTTCATGGCCCTGTTCGGCGACCGCTCCGCGAACGCCGGACTCGACGACTGGACCCCGGCGAAGATCGCGGTCCTCGCCGGCAGCGCGACCCTCGGCGTCGTCGCCCAGGCCGCGTTCCTGCCGTTCTTCTGGCGTCGCGCAGGGCTGACGTTCCGACCGGACTTCCGCTGGCGGGGCGTCGGTCTCAAGGCGACCGGGACCGCGGCGGGCTGGTTGTTCGCGATGATCCTGGTCACACAGCTCGCCGGCCTCGTGCAGTCGCGCATCTCGTCACTCGGCACGGGCGAAGCGGGCAACGCCGTGCTCCAGAACGCCTGGCTGTTGTTCATGCTGCCGCACTCGATCATCACCGTGTCGATCGCGACGGCGTACTTCACGCGGATGAGCCACGACGCCGAGCGGGGCGACATCGCCGCCGTCCGACGGAACCTCTCGCTGAGCCTGCGGATCGTCGGGCTGTTCACGGTGTTCGCGTCCGTCGCGCTCATGGTCGTCTCCGTCCCGTTCGGCCGCATCTTCGCGAGCACGTTCGGTGGTGCGCTGTCGATCGGGGCAGTGCTCCTCGCCTACATGCCGGGGCTCGTCCTGTTCAGCATGCTGTTCGTGATCCAGCGGGTCTTCTGGGCGATGCACGACCACCGCACACCGTTCCTGATGCAGTGCGTGCAGTCGGTCCTGTTCGTCATCGGCGCCCTCGCCGTGTCGACGCTCCCCGACCAGGCGATCGGGTTCTCGATCGCGGCCTGCACGACCCTCGCGGGATCCGCACAGACGGTCCTCGCGCTCGTCCTCGTGTCCCGCCGACTCAAGGGCATGGAGGGGCCGAACGTCGTCCGGTCCCACCTGCAGTTCATCGTCGCGGCACTCATCGCCGGCGTCGTCGGGCTGGCCGTGGTGTGGTTCTTCGGCGCCTTCACGCCGAGCGGCTTCGCGATGGCGGACGCCACCGGTGCGGTCGTCACGATCCTCCTCACCGGGGTCGTCATGGCGGCGGTCTACTTCGGCGTGCTCGCCGTCGCCCGCAACCAGGAGATCCGCGGCGCCGTCGACATCGTGCGAGCGCGCCTCGGCCGGTGACCGCGCTGCACGGTGCCGTGGAATGCCGCGCCGGTAGCATGTGTTGACCCGGTCAGCACTCAACGGAAGGGCAGCGAGGCATGCGCCAGCTCATCATCATCGGTTCCGGTCCGGCCGGGTTCACCGCCGGCATCTACGCCGCGCGCGCGGAGCTCAAGCCCCTGATCGTCGCGTCCAGCGTCGAGACGGGCGGCGAGCTCACCAAGACGACGGAGGTCGAGAACTTCCCCGGCTTCCCCGAGGGCATCCAGGGCCCCGACCTGATGATCAAGATGCAGGAGCAGGCCGAGAAGTTCGGAGCCGAGGTCCTGTACGACGACGCCGTGTCGGTCGACCTGACCGGTGAGGTCAAGAAGGTCACCGTCGGCTCCGGCGAGACGTTCGAGGCCCTCGCGGTCATCTACGCCACCGGCTCGGCGTACCGGCACCTCGGCCTCCCCGACGAGGAGCGCCTGTCCGGCCACGGTGTCTCGTGGTGCGCGACCTGCGACGGGTTCTTCTTCCGGCAGAAGAACATCGCCGTCGTCGGTGGTGGCGACTCCGCGATGGAGGAGGCCACGTTCCTCACGCGCTTCGCCGACAAGGTGACGGTGATCCACCGCAAGGACACCCTGCGCGCCTCCAAGATCATGCAGGACCGCGCCCACAACGACCCGAAGATCGAGTTCGCGTGGAACAAGGAGGTCATCGGCATCGACGGTGAGTCCTCCGTGACGGGCGTGCAGCTGCGCGACACCGTCACCGGTGAGACCTCGTCGCTCGAGCTCGACGGTCTCTTCATCGCGATCGGCAACGACCCGCGGACCCATCTCATCCACGGGCAGATCGACATCGCACCGGAAGGCACGATCGCCGTCCAGGGTCGCTCGTCGAAGACCAACCTCCCGGGTGTCTTCGCCGCGGGCGACGTCATCGACCCGACCTACCGGCAGGCGATCACGGCTGCGGGCTCCGGCACGGTCGCGGCGCTGGACGCCGAGAAGTACCTCGCCGAGCTCGACGACGCACTCACCGGGCCGGCAGAGGGCGCGACCCTCGAGTCCCCGGTGACGATCGACGTCGAGGCCGCTCGGGCCTGACCCCGGGGAATACGACGACGGCTCGGCCGTTGTACCCACCGAACGACTTCTCGGCTGCGACCGGGATCCACGAAGGAGCACACATGTCCAACGCCAAGGCAGTCACCGACGCCACCTTCTCGGACGAGGTCCTGAAGTCCGACAAGACCATCCTCGTCGACTTCTGGGCCGAGTGGTGCGGCCCGTGTCGCGCGGTCTCGCCGATCCTCGACCAGATCGCCGCCGAGCACGCCGACAAGATCGAGATCGTGAAGCTGAACGTCGACGACAACCCGCAGTCGGCGATGAACTACCAGATCACGTCGATCCCGGCGATGAAGGTGTTCAAGGGCGGCGAGGTCGTCAAGACCGTCATCGGCGCCAAGCCGAAGCCCGCGCTCGAGGCCGACCTCGCCGAGTTCCTCGCGTAATCGCCTGCGACCACCAGAACGCCCCGTCCCCTCCGGGAGGCGGGGCGTTCTCTCGTCCCGGGGCACCTGGGGACCCGGTGGTGCGTTCTCTCACGCCAGAGGCCACCAGCACCGGATCGGACCCCGGGTTTCTCCAGCACATGTCGTAGTGTGGCGGGAATGCCTCAGTGAACGGAGCACACGATGACGAACGGCACCAGCCTCGACCCTTGGTACGACTCCTACGCCCAGCGCACCGCCGGGCTGAGCGCCTCCGAGGTCCGAGCCCTGTTCGCCGTCGCGTCCCGACCCGAGGTCGTCTCGCTCGCCGGCGGCATGCCGTACGTCTCCGCGTTGCCCCGTGAGCTCGTCACCGGCTCGCTCGACCGCGTGATGGCCGAGGACGCGGCCATGGCGCTCCAGTACGGCGGCGGACAGGGCCTCCGGTCCCTCCGCGAGCACATCGTCGACGTGATGAGCCTCGAGGGCATCCGTGCCTCCGCGGACGACGTCGTGGTCACCACCGGCTCGCAGCACGCGCTCGACCTCGTCACGCGGCTGTTCATCGATCCGGGCGACGTCGTCCTCGCCGAGTCCCCGTCCTACGTCGGCGCGATCGGGGTCTTCCGCTCGTACCAGGCCGAGACGGTCCACGTGGCGACCGACGAGCACGGGCTCGTCCCGGAGGCGCTCCGTGAGACCATCGCCAACCTGCGCGCGCAGGGGAAGCGGATGAAGTTCCTCTACACGATCCCGAACTTCCACAACCCGGCCGGCGTCACGATGAGCCGCGAACGCCGTATCGAGGTCCTCGACATCTGCCGCTCGAACGGGATCCTCGTCCTCGAGGACAACCCGTACGGCCTGCTCTGGTTCGACGAGGCGGCGCCGCAGGCGATCCGTTCGATCGACGACGAGGGCGTGGTCTACCTCGGATCCTTCTCGAAGACCCTCGCCCCCGGCTTCCGCGTCGGCTGGGCGCTCGCTCCGCACGCGATCCGCGAGAAGCTCGTCCTCGCGAACGAGTCCGCCGTCCTCGCCCCGAACTCGTTCGGACAGTACGTCGTGAACGCCTACCTCGACGCCGCCGATTGGAAGGGGCAGGTGGACACGTTCCGCGGCCTCTACGCCGAACGTCGCGACGCCATGCTGTCCGCGCTGGGGGAGTTCCTCCCGGACCTCTCGTGGACGAAGCCGAACGGCGGGTTCTTCGTCTGGCTGACCCTCCCGGAGTCGCTCGACTCCAAGGGCATGCTCCCACGCGCGGTGAAGGAGCTCGTCGCGTACACCCCCGGCACCGCCTTCTACGCGGACGGTCGAGGGGGCGGCAACATCCGCCTCTCGTTCTGCTACCCCACGCCCGAGCAGATCCGACTGGGCGTGAAGCGGCTCGCGACCGTCGTGAACGACGAGCTCGAACTCCTCGAGACGTTCGGCCCGGCCACGCGCCCGAACTCAGTCGTCCGCATGTCGTCGTCGGTGTCCGCGCCGCCGCCGAACATCTCCTGATCAGCACTTTCCGTCGTTCCACCCCGGAGGACCACCCGCATGGCCGCGCCTGCCAACCGCCACGTCGTCGTCGTCGCCGGAGGGATCTCGCACGAACGCGACGTCTCGCTCCGCTCGGGCAGGCGGGTCGCTGACTCCCTGACCGGCTACGGTTGGCGCGTCGATCTCCGGGATGCTGACGCGTCGCTCCTGCCTGCGCTCGCGGATTCCCGCCCGGACGTCGTCTGGCCCGCGTTGCACGGCGCCTCCGGGGAGGACGGCGCGCTGCGGGGGATCCTCGAAGCACTCGACGTCCCGTTCGTCGGTTCACGCTCCACGTCGGCGCGCCTGGCGTGGGACAAGCCCACGGCATCGGCACTCGTCGCACGCGCAGGCGTCCGGACGCCGCGCTCCATCACGCTGTCCCACGACGTGTTCCGCGAACTCGGCGCCGTCGGTGTCCTCGACGCGATCGCCGGGGAGCACCCCGTGCCGCTGGCCGTGAAGCCCGCACGTGGTGGCAGCGCCCAGGGCGTGACACTGGTCGATGACGTCAACGACCTGCCGCGGGCCATGGTGACGGCGTACACGTACTGCGACGACGTCGTGGTCGAGCAGCTGATCCGCGGTGTCGAAGTCGCCGTGGGCATCATCGACACCGGCGACGGACCGGTGGCGTTGTCCGCCGTTGAGATCGTCCCACGCAGCGGCACCTACGGGTTCGAGGCCCGCTACAACGCCGGGGAGACCACGTTCTACACGCCCGCGCGCATCTCGGAGGACCGGGCCGCAGCCGCCTCCGCTGCGGCGGTCGCAGCGCACCGGGCGCTCGGTCTGCGACACCTCTCCCGGGTCGACCTCATCATCGACGGTGCCGGTACGCCGTGGTTCCTCGAAGCCAACGTCTTGCCCGGCCTCACCGAGACGTCGCTGGTTCCGCAAGCGCTCTCAGCATCCGGTTTCGACCTTGGATGGACGTACGCCGAACTGGCCGAGCAGGCGATCCGCGACGAACGCCACTGACCCGCGGCCTCGGATGCGCAGGCTCGGCGCCGTCCGTGTTCCACGTGGAACGCTCGAGACGATCGGTGTCGCCTCCGCGGTCGTCGCCGCTATCCTCGGGGCGTCAGAGCTGATCCACGCCCGTGCAGCGCGACGAGGGATCACGAACCGGGCGGGCGTACCAGCCGACCGCCCCGGCGTTGTCGTCGTACTCGGGTTTGCGAACCGCGGCACGAGGATCAACATGGTGAACCGATGGCGAGCTCGCGTGGCGGTCCGGAGTGTTCGGAGACGCCCAGCCGCACGGATCATCTGCAGCGGGGGAGCGGTGTGGGGTACCACTGCAGAAGGCGACCTCCTCGCGCGCTATCTCCGGGAGGGGTTGAGGTGGTCCGGCCCGATCGGCGTGGAACGGGAAAGCCGAAGCACCTGGGAGAACGTCGCCAACGTCGTACCGTTGCTCGGCGATGCCGAGTGGCTCATCTTCGCCTCGGGCAGCCTGCACGCGGAGAAGGCTCGAACGTACCTTCGTCGTCAGCGACCGGACCTCGTACGGCTGATGGTTCCCGGCTCGGACCATCGATGGGGTGAGATGACGGTGGTGAAGCCCTTGTTCGCAGCGGTCGGGCTGTGGAAGCTCGCGCGGCTTCGACGTTCCACGTGAAACGGTGAGCCGGCTGGCTGGCGCATCCTGACTTGATTCGCGTTGAGCGTTCCACGTGGAACACCCAACGCGCCGGGCGCCCTGGGCGCCGTTGTGCGCGCGAATCAGGGGAGGACGGACCCCGGCGCTGCTTCCGGAGTTGTTCCTGCCGGTAGCGGGCCGCATAGGGCACGACACGACAGCCCCAGGGGTCGTCGGTGCGCGCGGAAACCGCTCCAACCCGGACGCGATCGTCCCCGTGACCGACCAAGACGATACCCGGATCGAGGCCGCTGCTTCACGCCGCGAGGGCGGTGCGCTGCGGAGGGACAAGGGGCTCACCCCTCCCCGGAACCCTCTTGGGCTGAATAGCGGCTCTTGATGAGTCGATCGCGCCGACGCCGAGCGATATCGGCAACGACGGACTCGACCTGACGGCGCCGAGGCGACCACAGCGCGACCAGGCCGACGACACTGATACCGGCCTCACCCCGATGCGCGTCCAGCCACCCCACCACGCGCCGACCGGTGAATCAGTTCGCGATGTCGTTGATGCCGAGTTCTCCGAGGATGCGGTTGAGGTCGTCGCCGTTCGCGAAGTCGATCGTCACCGAGCTCTTCCGTGCGCCCACAGCGATCTTGACCCGCGTGTTGAGGCGGTCTCCGAGTCGCTCCGCCAGATCGTCGAAGTGTGCCTGGCGCTTGGATGGCTGGGGCGTCGACTTCGGCGGCGTCTTGGACGAGAGCTGCTGCGCAAGCGCCTCCGCAGTCCGCACGGACAGATCCTCATTGACGATCTTCTCCGCCAGGTACTCCATGGACTCGGCGTCGGGAGCTGCCAGGATCGCGCGCGCGTGACCGGCAGACAGGACGCCCGCGGCTACCCGGCGCTGCACGGGGGAGGGGAGTCGGAGCAGGCGGATCGTGTTCGTGATCTGCGGGCGCGATCGACCGATACGCTGCGCGAGCTGTTCCTGCGTGATCCCGAAGTCGGCGAGCAGCTGCTGGTACGCCGACGCCTCCTCCAGCGGGTTCAACTGGGCCCGGTGGAGGTTCTCGAGCAGTGCGTCCCGCAACATGGCGTCGTCCGGGGTGTCCTTGACGATCGCCGGGATCGTGCTGAGACCCAACTCTTTCGTCGCACGCAGACGCCGCTCGCCCATGATGAGCTCGTACTGCGGCGCGTTGCCCTCTGCGCCGGCGATCGGCCGGACCACGATGGGCTGCAGGACACCGATCTCGCGGATCGAGTGCACGAGCTCCTGGAGCTCCTCTTCGCGGAACTCCTTGCGCGGCTGCTGCGCGTTCGGAACGACATCGAGCGGGTTCAGGTTCGCCAGACGAGCGCCCGGGACGGCCACGAGGTCGTCCGCCGTCGGCGCGGAGGCCGGTGAACCGCCCGTCGGAAAGAAGACGTCGACCGGTCGATCCTGCTGCCCGGAGACCGTGGGGATGAGTGCGCCGATGCCTCGGCCGAGTCCGGTTCGCTTCGGTGCCATCAGTCCTGCGCTCCTCGTGCTGCGATCTCGGATGCCGCCTCCAAGTAGGAGAGCGATCCGGTGGAGTTCACGTCGTACGCGACGACGCTCTGGCCGTAGCTCGGTGCCTCACTGACGCGCACCGAGCGGGGGATCATCGACGTCAGGACCTGATCCCCGAAGTGCTGGCGGACGTCGTTGGCGACCTGGTTCGAGAGGTTCGTGCGCCCGTCGTACATCGTCAGCAGGATCGTCGACACCCGGAGCTTGGGGTTGAGGTGCCGCTCGATCAGCTCGATGTTGCGGAGCAGCTGGCTCAGGCCCTCGAGTGCGTAGTACTCGCACTGGATCGGGATGAGCACCTCTTCGGCCGCGACGAAAGCGTTGATCGTCAGGAGACCGAGCGAGGGCGGGCAGTCGATGAACACGTAGTGGTACGGCTCGTCGAGCGAACCGAGGTACTGGTCCAGGGCCGTCCGGAGCCGCTGTTCCCGCGCCACGAGCGAGACGAGCTCGATCTCCGCTCCGGCGAGGTGGATCGTCGCCGGCACACACCACAGCGTCTCGGACTCGGGGGAGCGTTGAACGGTGTCAGCGATGGGCGCTTCGTCCACGATGACGTCGTAGATGCTCGCAACTTCGGCCTGGTGGTCGACGCCGAGCGCCGTGGACGCGTTGCCCTGCGGGTCCAGGTCGATCACCAGGACTCGAGCGCCCCCGTGGGCCAGCGCGGCCGCGAGGTTGACCGTGGTGGTGGTCTTGCCGACCCCGCCCTTCTGGTTCGACACCGTGATGATGCGCGTCTTCGCTGGCAGTGGGAACTGCTGCGTCGCGATCGCCCGACGGCGACGGTTCAGGTCCGCGATCTCACGGGCCAGCGGCGTCGACGCGTCGTAGTCGGTGGATGAACTCAACGAGTGCCCTCTTCCCCGGTTCATGTTTCACGTGGAACGCGGAGCCCTGCTGCCGGCGTCAGTCAACTGTAGCCCGGAAGACGCGTGTGGTCTCCTCGACCACACCGTCCCCGAGCTCGAGGACCTCGACGTCACTCAGACGCTTCCGCAGGATGACCTTGCGAGCCTTCTCGACCTCGTCCTCGACCCGCGCCCCCTTCATGAGCACCAGCTGCCCGCCGGAGCGGACCAGGGGCACGGTGAGCGGGATGAGCTTCGACAGCGCGCTGACTGCTCGCGCGGTCACTTGGTCGACGGTGATCTCGTCAGCGACGTCCTCGGCGCGGGCGCGAACCACGGCGACGTTGTCCAGACCGAGTCGCTCGACCTCCGAGGTCAGCCAGTCGACCCGTCGCTCCATGGGCTCGATCAACGTGAAGTGCACGTCGGGCCGCGCGATGGCGAGGACCAAGCCGGGCAGCCCCGCGCCGGAACCGACGTCCGCGACGCGACCGTCAGCCTCCAGGAGGGGTGCGAGCAGCACAGAGTTGAGGATGTGTCGCGTCCAGAGCCGCGGGAGTTCGAGCGGCCCGATGAGCCCGAGCTCCTCACCGCGCCGCGCGAGCTCGTTCGTGAACGACCGCGCGAGTTCGGCGCGGTCACCGAACAGCGTCGCCGCAACGGCTGGCTCGGCCTCGAGCTCCGGGGTGACGGCCTCCGTCATCGGGTGACGACGGTGTGCCGGTCCCGCCCCTCGCCCTCGGACTCCGAGTGGAATCCCTTCTCGGCGACGAGGTCGTGCACGAGCTTGCGCTCGTAGGAGGACATCGGGGGGAGTGCGGCCGACGACGAGCCACCCTCGACACGCTCGATCGCGGTGTCCACGAGTCGCTGCAGCTCGGACGCACGAGCGTCACGGGAGCCACCGACGTCGAGGATCAGCCGGCTGAACTCGCCCGTCTCGGCCTGCACCGCGATGCGCGTGAGCTCCTGCAGCGCTGTGACCGTCTCCGGCTTCGAGAGCACCCGCAGGCCTTCGCCGTCGTCCGTGACGGACAGGTAGACCCGACCGCCGCGCTCCTCGATCTCGATGTCGCCGTCGAGGTCGCAGATGTCGAGCAGACCCTCGATGTAGTCGCCGGCGATGTCCGCCTCGTCGCGCTCGACCTCGTCCTGGTCGACCTCGGGTGCCTCGGCCGTGGTGGTGTCGTCCGTCACTTACTTCTTCCCGTTCTTCTTCGCCCGGTTCTTGCCGACCGGCTGCTGACGCTGCGTCGTGACCCGCACGGGCTCGACCTCCACGGCCGTCGCACCGGCACCCGCCTCGGCGAGAACAGGGGTACCCCGGCGCTGGGCCTTCTTCGCGAGTCGGGCCTCACGCGCGAGCGCGGCCTCGGAGCCCGGCGTGGGCATGCTGCGGATGACGAAGTACTGCTGCGCCATGGTCCAGATGTTCGAGGCGAGCCAGTAGAACATGACGCCGAGGGGGAACGAGAGACCCGAGATGACGAAGACCAGCGGGAGGATGTACAGCATCATCTTCTGCTGGCGGTACATCGGAGACTCCTTGGTCTCCGGCGACATGTTCTTCGCGACGAGCTGCAGCTGCGTGATGAACTGCGACGCGGTCATCACGACGATCATGAAGCCAGCGATGACCCGGACTTCCCAGCCCGAGGCGTTCGTGAAGGTCTCGTGCAGCGGAGCGCCGAACAGGGACGCGTTGCCGAAGGAGGCCGCGAGGTCGTTGGTCAGCAGGCCGATGCCCGCCTTGTTGATCTGCGCCTCGTGCAGCACCGAGTACAGCGAGAAGAAGATCGGCATCTGGATCAGCAGCGGCAGGCAGGAGCTCAACGGGTTCGTCCCGGTCTCCTTGTAGAGCGCCATGGTCTCGCGGCTCATGGCCTCACGCGAGAACTGGTCCTTCTTGCCCTTGTACTTGTCCTGGATCTTCTTGAGCTGCGGCGCGACCTCGAGCATGCGGCGCTGCGACTTGATCTGCCGAACGAAGATCGGGATGAGCGCAGCGCGGACCACGAAGGTCAGGAAGATGATCGACAGCACCCAGGTGATGCCCGCGCCGGGGTCCATCCCGAGGTTCTCGAAGACCCAGTGGAAGCCGACGAGGATGGCCGACACCACCCACTTGAGCGGCCAGAGGATGGTTCCGATGATGTCCATGGGGGCGGTCACGCCTTTCGCGTTCGCTGGGAGAGCAGCAGCGGGGCGATCGCAGGCTGCTGGGTCTGCGGGGTCGAGGTCAGGTCGTCGGCCGGGCCGGTGACGAACCCGAAGCGGTTCACGGTGTAGGAACGACGTCGTTCCGGCACGTCGTCGATGCCGCCGGCGGCCCAGGGGTTGCACCGGGCGATGCGCCAGGCGCCCATCGCCGAGCCTCGGACGACCCCGTACTGCTGGATCGCCTCGAGTGCGTACCGGGAGCACGAGGGGTGGTAGCGGCAGACGTTGCCGTAGAGCGGCGAGATCACGGCCCGGTAGGCCCGGAGCACGACGACGCACGCGTTGCGCGGGAGCAACGCGAGGACCCAGGCCACCCGGGCCAGCGGACTGCGGTTCATGCTGCCTTCTCCACTCCGCGCGCGAACGAGCGCGAAACGTCTCCGAGCAGGGTAGGCCATCCGGCCTGCGCAGCGGCTGGCAGTGCGCGGATCACCACGTCGTACCCGGTCGGGGTCTGCGCGAGCAGCTCGTGCGCGATCGCCTTGAGCCGCCGTCGGACGAGGTTCCTCGTCACCGCGTGCC
>NZ_BACW01000145.1:0-3577 GCF_000333315.1 Curtobacterium sp. B8 | reverse complement strand
CGGAGGTGGACGATGCCCTTGGGCTTCCCGGTCGTGCCGGACGTGTAGAGGATGAACAGGGGCGTCTCGGCGGGGAATGCCTGCGCCTCGTGGGTGGCGTCCGCCTTCGCCACCTCGTCGTGCCACCAGAGGTCGCGCTCGTTCCAGGCGATGTCGTTGCCGCCGCGCTTGACGACCAGGACGTGCTCGACGCTGTCGGTGCCCTCGCCCTCGAGCGCCTCGTCGACGGCGGGCTTCAGGGGCGACACGGCGCCGCGCCGCCACCCGCCGTCGGCCGTGACGACGAGCTTCGCCTCGGCGTCCTCGATGCGGGCGCGGAGGCTCTCGGCGCTGAACCCGCCGAAGACGACGGAGTGGATCGCTCCGATCCGGGCGACGGCGAGCATCGTCACGACGGCCTCGGGGATGAGCGGGAGGTACACGACGACCCGGTCGCCCTGCCCGACGCCGAGGTCGGTGAGCATGTTGGCGGCGCGTTGCACGTCGGCCGTCAGCTCCGCGTAGGTGATCCGGCGCGTGTCGCCGGGCGCGCCCTCGAAGTGGATCGCGACCCGGTCGCCGTTGCCCGCGCGCACGTGTCGGTCGAGGCAGTTCTCGGCGACGTTGAGCTCGCCGTCCGCGAACCACTTCGCGAAGGGTGCTCCGGACCAGTCGAGGGTCTGTGTGAACGGCGTCCGCCAGTCGAGGAGGGTGCGCGCCTGGTCGGCCCAGAACGCCTCACGGTCCGTGGCAGCGGCCTCGTGCAGGTCCTCGTGTGCGACGGCGTCGGCGACGAACTCCGGCGACGGCGGGAACGTGGGGCCGTCCTCGTGGTGCGGTGCGGTGTCGGTCGTGGTCGGGGACATCGGTGTCCTTTCGCGTCGTGCTGGTGCTCGCCGGGGCGAGGCGCCGTGGGCAGCAACCGGAGACTACCCCCGACCGGTTGCGGCCGGTCGTCGTGTCGGGGTTGCCGAGCAGGGGTGTTCGTGGGGTACAGTGTTCATCGCCGGACTCGTTTCCGGTGGCGTCGGCCGTGATTCCCCCCAATCCGCCGGTGTCCAGGCGGCACCCGTTCCCCCCAACAGGTGCCGCCTCTTCTTTTCTCCCGGCAGACACCCCGACGGTCGCGCCGGTCGGACAGTGGCGTCCCGGCTCGATCCGCGCGGGTATGCGGATTGGTGGACAGACCGGTCCATGCTCACGCATCGATGTGTTCTCGTCGCCTGCGCGGTCGCCTGACGGACCCCGACCTGGACTCAACGGGCTCGTCGCGTCCCTCGTGAGCCGTGCACGCCCGCCACCGACTGGGGTACGGCTTTCTGCAACGGGGGACAACAGTGTCCGTTGGTGGGGAGGAACCGGCGTTCTGCACCGCAGACCGCGGGCGCTCTTCCGCGTGTCGTCCGGGCCGTAGCGTCCCGGCCATGCATCGACACCGTGCCCCCTCCACGTCGCCGTTCCTCCCGGGTGTCGCTCCACCGCGGGCCGAGCGCCGGATCCGCGCGGAGGAGTTCGAGGAACTCGCCGGGCTCGTGCGGGACGCCTCGGTCACCGACGTACTGGCGGTCGGCGGTCGCGGGACCTGGATCGATCGCGGGGCCGGCCTCGAACGGGCCGACCCCGTCCTCGACGAGCGGCGGGCACGCGAACTCGGAGCAGCGCTCGTCGCCCGCGGCGGCCGACACGTCGACGAGACCACCCCGCTGGCCGACGTCCGGCACGACGACGGGGTCCGAGTGCACGTCGTGCTCGCGCCGGTCGCCGTCACCGGCACCGCGATCTCCGTCCGACTGCCCCGACCCGACCGGCCCACGCTCGCCGGGCTCGACCGGAGCGGGACCTTCGAGCGCGTCCCGCGGCGGGTCGTCGAGCAGGCCGTGGCCGAGCGCCGCAACGTCTTGGTCAGCGGGGCGACCGGGAGCGGCAAGACGACGCTGCTCGCGGCCATGCTGGCGGCCGTGCCGCACGACGAGCGGATCGTCACCGTCGAGGACGTCGCCGAACTCCGTGTCGACCACCCGCACGTGGTCGCGCTCGAGGCGCGGCAGGCGAACGCGGAGGGGCACGGGGCGATCGACCTCGCTCGGCTGCTCCGGGAGGCGCTCCGGATGCGGCCGGACCGGGTGGTCGTGGGGGAGTGCCGTGGGTCGGAGGTCCGCGAGCTCGTCTCCGCGCTCAACACCGGGCACGACGGCGGCGCCGGGACGGTCCACGCCAACGGCCTGCAGGACGTGTCCGCGCGGCTCGAGGCGCTCGGCGCGCTCGCCGGGATGGACCCGGCCGCGCTGGCACGTCAGGCGGTGAGCGCGTTCGACCTCGTGCTGCACGTCGAGCGTCGGCGCGGTGTGCGCCGGCTGGTCGGCGTCGGACGGCCGGTCCTGCGACCGGACGGGAGGCTCGACCTGCGTCCGGTGGACACCCCGCGGTGAGACGCCCTCCCGCTCGACCGCGGCGGTGGGCGGGCGGCGCTGCGCGGTCGGCGGCCGACGGTGCGCGGTCGGCGGCCGACGGTGCGCGCGCGGCGGCTCGCGCTGCGCGGCGGACGGCCACGGACGGTGCTGCGTCGGGTGCGCGGCGGCTTGACCGTGTCGCGACGCTGGTGGCAGCCGGGTTGCCGCCACCGCGGGCGTGGTCCCTCGTCGGCGGCCTGCCGGTGACGGACGACCCCGCGTGGCAGGACGTCGCCGTCGTGCTCCGCGTCGCGGAACGGACGGGAGCGCCGTCGGCCGAGGCGCTGCGAGCCCTCGCGCGGGCTCTCCGACGGTCCGCCGCCTCCGACCGAGCCGTCCGTGTCGCCCTCGCCGGCCCGCGGACGAGCGCACGGGTCGTCCTGGCGCTGCCCGTCCTCGGGCTCGCGCTCGCGTCGACTTGGGGTGCCGGGGCGGTGACGGTGCTCGTGGGTTCCCCGCTCGGCTGGGCGTGCTCGGCGGTGGCGGCCGGCCTCGTCGCGGTCGGCCGGCGTTGGACCGCACGGCTCGTGCGGGCTGCGACACCGGACGGGCACGTCGCCGGCGTGCTGCTGGACGCGTGGGCCGTCGCGGTGTCGGGCGGTGGTTCGTGGACGGACGCCGGAGCCGCCGTCGAGGAGGCGTTCGACGCGGTCGCCCGGAGTGCGGTCGGCGCGGGCGCTGCCGGTAGGGGCGCGGTCGGCAGGGGCGTGGTCGGAAGTGGCGCGGCTGGCGTGGGTGTCGGCGGTGGCGCGGCCTGCCGGGGAGTCGGCGGGTTCCCGGTGCCAGCGGTGTCCACGGACCGGGCAGAGGTCGAGCGCGCACGTCTGGCCGAGGTGCTCGTGCTCGCGCGACGCGCCGGGGTGCCGGCCGCCGCGCTCCTCCGCGCCGCAGCCGAGGACGTCCGTGACGACGCTGCCGGTGCGGCCCTCGCCGCGGCCGAGCGCCTCGCAGTCCGGCTCGTGCTGCCGCTCGGGGTCTGCGTGCTGCCAGCGTTCGTCCTCGTCGGGGTGGTGCCGGTCGTCGTGGGTGTCCTCTCCTCCACCGTGGTGGGCACGCCGTGAACGATCCACAGTCCGGTGCTGACGGCCCAGCGCGGCGGCTCAGGGGGCGAGGCTGGGGCAGGGCCGGAACGACCGGCAAGGGGACGA
>NZ_BACW01000146.1:0-1656 GCF_000333315.1 Curtobacterium sp. B8 | reverse complement strand
ACGGGTTGAGAGGTCGCGGAAGCCGCCGCCGAGGACCGCCGCGGGGAACGCCGCGTAGAGGGTGCAGAGCAGCACCGCCGTGAGGGCCATGTAGCCGACGTCGGGTGGCAGGCGGCGCCAGGCCTCGCGGTAGAAGGCGCCGGCGGTCATCCCGGAGCCGGAACCGTTGCCGGTCGCGGCGACCGGCGGGGTCCCCTGCCAGCCGGGTGGCGGGGTCGGCTGCTCGGGCATGGGTCGTGTGGCTCCTGTCGGCAGCGATTCGTCGAGCGGGACGGTCTCGGCCTGGTCGAGGCGGGCGGTGTCGGTCATGACACCAGCCTCGTACCGGGGCCGTCGTCGACCCATCCTGCCGTCTCCCGGACTCGGGGTGGGGTTGTCCCCCCGTCCGGGCGTACGCTGCGGTCATGCGCAGGAGCACGGGGGAACGCTGGATCGCACTCGCTGCCGTGGTCGCGGCCCTCGCTCCCGCGCTGTCCGGCGTCCTGCAGTCGACGATCGTGTTCGTCCCGCAGACCTGGCTGGTCGCGGGCTCGGTCCTCGGTGCGCTCGGGGCCGTGGTGGTCCTCGTGGCGGCCTGGCTGACCCGTGCTCGGGCGACGGTGACCTTCGCGCTCGCCACGCTCCTGTCCGCGGTGTCGTGGCCCGTCCCCGGGATCGTGGGGTCCTTCGTGGCGCTCGTCGCGATCGTGCTGCTGTTGGCGTTCGGCGTCCAGGTGGTCCGCGGTTCGTCGGGCTTCCGACGGGTCCTCGGGTGGGTCGTGGCCGTCGGCGGCGTGCTGCTCGTCGTGTCGCACTTCGCCCTGAGCTGGTTCGCTCCGCTCGCGGCGGTGTCGCAAGCCGCCCTGGACCTCGTCGTGCTGGCACCCGGCGTCGTGCAGGCCGTCACGTACGCGGCGGCAGCGGTCCTGTTCCTGCCGCCGCTGCTGCGTCCGGTGCGGGACGCGGTCCGGACGCTCTGGTCGACCGCCGACGTCCGCTGACGGCGGTCCGCGTCCGCTGACGCCTGTCCACAGGTCGCCCGTCGAGGGCATCGGGGCCGTCCGCTCGCTGACAAGCTGACGGGGTGCCCGACGCGCTCCAGGCCCTCATCGACATCGCGGGGGTCCGGTGCGCGTTCGGCCGGTCGCTGCTGTCCGCAGCCCCGGACTGGACCCTGCACCTCGACCCGGACGTCACGGCGTGGGTCGTGACCCTGCACACGCCCGTCGTCCTGCACCGCGCAGGTCGGTACTGGGTGCTGCACCCCGGGGGCGCCGCGATCCTCCGCCACGGCGCCGCGATGAGCGTCGGGACGTCGGCGGAGGTGCACGGCCCTCCGGTGGACGACGAACCGCTCTGGCCGCGCCCGACCGGGGTGACGGTCGGCTCGGTGGCCCTCGGGCCGCTCGCCGACGAAGCGCTCGCCCTCCCCGTGTTCCTGGAGACGCAGCCGTCCGGGTCGCCGGAGCCCTCGGTGGTCGCGGCCGCCCGCGAGGTGGACAGCCTCTCGGTCCGCTGGGGGCGCGCGCAGGCCGATGCGCTCGCACTCCTCGTGGTGACCACCGTCCTCCGGCACGGTCCCCCGCCGGTGCTCGCGGCCGACAACAGCCTCGGCGCTGTCCTCGACGTGCTCTTCGACGCCACCCGGGCGGTCCCGGTCGCGGAGCTGCTCGCCGT
>NZ_BACW01000147.1:0-2031 GCF_000333315.1 Curtobacterium sp. B8 | reverse complement strand
GATCCCGACCGACGTGTCCCACTAGCACGCCGTGCGCGACCTCGTCGGGACGACGACGTCGCGGTTCGGCCGCATCGACGTGTTCGTCGGCAACGCCGCCCTGTTCGTCTACGGGCTGTTCGAGCAGACCCCGACGGAGTCGTTCAAGCGCGTGGTCGACACGAACCTCTACGGGCACCTCAACGCGATCACGGCCCTCCTGCCGCACTGGAAGCAGCGGGGGAGCGGCACCTACGTGCTGGTCGGGTCCATCCAGTCGCTGCTCAGCGCGCCGTACCAGTCGGCGTACGTGACGAGCAAGCACGCCGCGCTCGGGCTCGTCGACGTCCTCGGCGACGAGTACGCGGGGACGGGCATCCGGTTCACGTCGCTGCTGCCCTCGACGATCGACACCCCGATCTACCAGAACGGTGCGAAATACACCGGCAAGGCGTCGCACCCGCTGCCGCCCACGGTCTCGGTCGGGCGGGCCGGGCGCGCGGTCGTCCGCGCAGCGCTGCACCCCAAGCGTTACCGCTACGTCGGACGGGTGCAGGCGTCGCTCGTGCCGCTGCAGTACGTCTTCCCGGGGCTCTTCCACCGGATCACGAAGCCGATGGTGGAGACGTTCGCGCTCCGCGGGCGGCAGGAGCCCACGGACGGCAACCTGCACGTCCCGGCCGACGCCGGGAACGCGACGGACGGCGGCTGGGTGGCGAAGCGCCGGAGGGTGACCCGGCCGCTGGCGTGGGCCGGGGCCGCCGCTGTCATCGGAGCCGTGGTGCTCCGAGGCCGCGCCCGGCGCTGATCGCGCCGGGCGCTCGTCGGATCGCGCCGGGCGCTCGTCGGATCACACCGCAGCCGCGGCTGCACGGGCGGTCCCGGAGACCCTGTGTGACGCCCGGGTCGCACGCGCCCGCCGCCCGTCGTACGGTCGAGCCATGACGACCTCGACGACCGCCGCCGACCGCACCGCCTCCTGGACGGCCTGGCACGCTGCGCACGAGGCCGCGCGCGCCGACGAGCACGGCTTCCTCGCGATCACGAGCATCCGGTGGCTCGGGGCCGAGCCGGAGCGCTTCGACGACGCTCCGGGCACCTGGTCGACGTCGGCGGACGGTCCGATGGTCGTGCTCGACGACGGTCAGTCGATCGTGGTGGACGGTGTCGAGGTGACCGGCACGCACCGGTTCGGGCCGCTGCCGGAACGCTCGGGCACGAACGTCGTGTGGCAGGACGGCGACGAGACCGTCGTGATCGAGGTCGCGCGGCGCGGCGGCAGCGACGTCGTCCGCCCGCGGCACCCGGGCAACCCGACACGGACCGGCTACACGGGCACCCCGGCGTACGAGCCGACGCCCGACTTCGTGGTCGAGGCGCACTTCGAGCCGTTCGACGAGCCGCGCTCGGTCACGGTCGGGTCCGTCGTCGACGGGCTGCAGCACGTGTACGAGGCGCCGGGCGTCCTCACCTTCGACCTCGACGGGCCGCGCTCGCTCCTGGCGTTCAACGGGTACGGCGGCGGTCTGCTCGTGCTGTTCCGTGACCGCACCTCCGGCGTGACGACGTACGCCGCGAACCGGAGCCTCGACGTGCCGGCGCCCGACGCGGACGGGCGGACGACCATCGACTTCAACCGGGCGACCAACCTGCCGTGCGCGTACACGCCCCACGCGACCTGCCCGCTGCCGCCGGCCGAGAACCACCTCGACGTCGCGGTCGAGGCAGGGGAGCGCCTGCCCGCGTAGCCCGCCGTCACGCCGTCACGCCGGGAGCGGGAGCCGCTTCCAGCCGCTCAGCAGCCGCCACGACACCGGGTCGAGCGTCAGCACGCTGCCCATCCCCGGCTGCTCGTGGGTCCTGGCGACCGGCTCGCCGGTGAGCGAGGCGAGCAGCAGCGCCCCCACCGCGCCGTGCGACACGAGCACGACGCCGCCTCCGGCCCCGGGACCGGCACCGGGACCGGCGAGCGCCCGCACCGCCTCGACGATCCGCTCCTGGGCGTCGACGGCGCGCTCCCAGCCCCGGACGGACTCGGTCGGCCGGTCGAAG
>NZ_BACW01000148.1:0-13710 GCF_000333315.1 Curtobacterium sp. B8 | reverse complement strand
GTTCGATCCGCGCGACGAGTGCGGCATCGTGGTCGGAGCGACTCGCGAAGGAGTGCACCGCGGGTCGCTCGCCGGACCGCGTCACGGCGGAGACCGCATCGCCCGCTCCGTCCACCCCCTCGATGTCGACGTACTGGTCGTCCGCGACCATCTGCTTGGCGAACTCGAGGATCTCGGCGGTGTTCCGGTGGTTCACGTCGAGGACGACGCCGCGGCCGGCGAGGCTGATCCCGACCTCGCTCAGCGTGTAGCCGCCGGGGTAGATCGTCTGCTGGCCGTCCCCGATGAGCGTCAGGCCGTCGGGCCGATCGCCGACGAGCGCGTGCAGGAGCGACACCATCGCGCACGAGAGATCTTGCGCCTCGTCCACGATCACCGCGGCGTAGTCGTCGAGCGGAGCCGCGCGGACCGCGTCCCGCGCCAGCAGGACGACGTCCTGGAAGTCGCTGACGCCGCGGGAGCGCAGCTCGCTCGTGTAGCGCTCGTAGAGGTCCCACACCGCCTGCCGCGCCTCGACCGGCAACGCGTGCCGTCTACCGACACGTGCCAGCTCGGCGTACTGGTCGAAGTCGGTCAGCCCGCGCCCCTTGATGACGGACGCGATCTCCTCCTCCCAGTAGCGGCGCGTGAAGCGGGCCGCCTTGAGCGGACCGGAGGCGCTGACCGCGTTCCATGCCGTCGAGAACGCACGCCGAGCCTCCAGGGCGTCCAGATCGAACGTGATGCCGCGAGCCTTCAGGAGTTGGTTCGCGAACGCGTCGACGTTGACGAAGTGGACGCGACCGACCAGGTCGGGCGCGAGTCGCTCGAGCAGCGACTCGAGGACCGCGGGGAGGGTCCGGATGTAGGTGGTGAAGAGGACGCGGCCACCGGTCGCGCGCGCGAGGTAGGCGGCGCGGTGCAGGCCGACCACGGTCTTGCCGGTGCCGGCGGCGCCGCGGATGCGTGCCGGGCCGTTGAAGCTGCGGCGGACGAGCTTCGCCTGCGCCGGGTCGAGCGAGGCCATCCACGTTTCGATCGGGGCCTCGAGCACCCCGTCGAGGAGCTGGTCGACGAGTTCCTCGTCCATCGACTCGACCGACGGCGGCTGGCGGCGGGGGAGCACCGGAGCGGGGACGATGACCTGCGCCTCGGTGTCCGCGGCGGCGCCGATGACGGGGAAGTACTGGAGTAGAGCCGCGAGGATCTCGTCGACTCGCGCGGCGGAGAGCCGCGCGCCGCGCTTCGTGATGTGGCCGATGACGTCGTGCACGCCGAGGACGTCGACCGAGGCGACGTGAGCGTGCATCTCCCGCTGGCCGGCCAGTGCCGCGACGGCGTGGACCTCGCCCGGTGCGAGTCCGACGTGGACGAGTGCCTCTTCGGTCGCGTAGGCGAGGTCGGCGAGGCGGGCGATCTCGTCGGTGACGTCCTCCTGACCGCGGGAGATCCGGTCGCCGTCGACCGTGACGTCACGCCACGCCTTCGTGTCGACGATGAAGACCCCGGCCCGACCGACCACGACCATGTCGACCTGCGCCGTGCCGCTGCCCGGCCATCGGCGGTCGGCGAGCAGGTGGTAGCCGATGCCGGCGAGGGGCGCGAGGACGCGGGCGGTCTCGCTCTCGGTGCGTTCGGCGATCTCGAAGCGGGAGGCGCGTTGGTCGGCCTCGGTGGCGCGACGGCGATGTTCGGCTGCGAGACCCCGTTGGCGTCGGGCTTCGGTGCCAGCTGATTCTCCGGCCATCGTCATGGTGCGTTCCCACGGGGATCTTGCTCGTGGCACCGGGCGTCTTCCCCTGGGCGCGGGGTGCTGACCCATCCTCGCGTCTGCGGGAGGGGAGAGGCAGCACCCGTTCGGGGTGCAGCCGTCTGGAATGCTACACATTGCGCAGATCCGGAGTAATGGAAGAAGTCGGGCGGAAGCGCTGCTCTGGAACGGTTTCCCGCACGAAGACCGTCATCCCGGAGTTTCGCGCTTCCGTACGGGAGCGAGAGCCCCGGTCGCGCTTAGTATCAGGCTGACTGAGGGGACACACATGGACGTGCGCGAAACGACGCTGCAGGAACTGCTCGGCGGTCCGAAGCAGTACCTGGTACCGCTGTACCAGCGGCCCTACGCATGGGAGGTCCGGCAGCGCAAGCGGCTCTGGAGTGACATCCTCGAGCTGGCAGAGATGCGCCGGACCAGTCCGAGCGCCACCCACTTCATGGGGTCGCTCGTGCTCTCCACCGGCGCGATCGTGCCGACCGGCATGGAGTTCCTCGTCGTGGACGGCCAGCAACGTCTGACAACCCTGACGATCCTGCTCTGTGCGCTGGGGGACTACCTGCGACTCCATAGCCGGACCAGCCCATGCTCGCCGAGAGCATCCACGAGCAGTACATCGCGGAACGGTTTCAAGCCCGGTGATGCGCGTCTCAAGCTCCTCCCGACGCAGGCAGACCGGGACTCCTTCCGCGCGATCGTCGACAGTGCGGTCGGCGCGGACTCGTCGTCCGGCGTCGGCGACGCGTACTCGTTCTTCCGCCGAGAGCTCGAACTGGCGGACGATCCCGACGACGCGCACGACATCGAGCGGATCAGAGAGGCGGTGCTCGGGGGTCTGTCCTTCGTCTCGATCACGGCACGAGACGAGGACAACGTCTACCGGATCTTCGAGTCGCTGAACAACACGGGCCTCCGCCTCACACAGGGCGACCTCGTCAGGAACTACCTGTTCATGCGGCTCGGCTCCCGCGGCGAGTCGGTCTACTCGTCGTGGTGGCTCCCGATGCAGCAACGCCTGAGCGTGAACGACCTCGAGCTGATCTTCTGGCTCGATGCCGTCGCCGACGAACCGCTGCTCAAGCAGGGCGACATCTACAGCTACCAGCAGGCGAGGCTCGCCAAGATGGACGACGACGCCATCCTGCGTGAGATCGAGCGGTTCAGCCGGCTCTCCGAGCACCTCGAGCTCGTCCGTGATCCTGCGCGGGAGTCGGACCTGTCGATCCGGCACCACCTGCAGCACCTCGCCGAGTGGGGATCGACCACGACGGTCCCCCTGACGTTGCGACTCCTCGCCCGGCGCGCTGCTGGCGACAGCTCCTCCGAGGAGGTGGCTGGTGCGCTCGCCGCCATCGAGTCCTACATCGTTCGTCGGACCATCGGGGGTCGTCCGGGACAGGGTCTCAACAGGACGATCCTGCAGGCGTGTGGCGAACTCGACGACCGACCGGTGGACCGCGTCCTGCTCGATCACTTCTCGACAGGGCGTAAGTACTTCGCGACCGACGAACAGATCCGCGACGCTGTCCGTTCGCAGCCGTTCTACCTCCGGGGGCTCCGCGTCCAGCAGAAGCTCATCCTCAAGTGGATCAGCCAGTCCATCAACCCGCGAGAAGAAGTCGATGTCGAACAGGCGACGATCGAGCACATCCTCCCGCAGACGATCACGCCCGAGTGGCGCGCCGAACTCGAGGCCGACCTCGAGGACGGCGAGACCGTCGAGGTGCTCCACGAACAGCTCGTGCACTCCCTGGGGAACCTCACGCTCACCGGCTACAACTCGCAGCTGAGCAACCGACCGTTCCCTGCCAAGCAGGCCGACTACCGACGGAGTAGCTTCACCGCCCTGAACGAGCTGGTGCTCGATGCCGGGCGATGGGGTCGGCCGGAGATCACCGAGCGCGGTGAGTGGTTCGCGGATCGCATCATCGAACAGTGGGCCGGTCCGAACGAGCACGTGCAGCCGGTCACCGCTGGACGCGACTGGTCCCTCGTGCACCAGGCGATCATGGCCATCCCCGCTGGCCGGTGGTCGTCCTACGGGGACGTCGCGGCCCTGGTCGGAACACACCCGGTCCCGCTCGGCGTGCACCTCTCCAGCACGCCGATCCCAGGAGCACACCGGGTCCTGCAGGGTGGCGGCACGATCTCGTCGGGCTTCCGCTGGACCGATCCAGGCGACGAGCGCGACCCAAAGGTCGTCCTGGAGGAAGAGGGACTCCGATTCGGGGAGAACGGCGCCGCCGACGCATTTGCTCGACTCTCGACCGCCGAGCTCGCAGAACGCATCGGACTCGTCGTGGACGAGGCAACCCCTGATCCGGTGGCCGACGGGACGTTCTTCGGTCAACTCGCGAGCGCCAACCCGCCGGCAGTCGTCAACGCTGTCGACGCGCTCTTTGCCGAGTGGCGTGAACTCGGAGGGACGATCGACTTCGGCGGGGGCCGAGAGAGCAGCGCCTTCATGGTCGCCCCGAGACGAGCCGTCTCTGGACCGTCCCACTGGCCGTTCACGATCTACCCGCTCGTCGGCAGCGTCGAGGTCGTGTTCCAACATCTTCGGGTTCGCCCACCGTTCGACGACGTAGCGCTCCGTCAGGAGTTCCGGCGTCGGCTGAACGCCCTCCCGGGAGTCGATCTGCCCGACGACAGGATCGACAAGCGCCCGTCATTCCCGCTCGAGGTACTGACCGACGAAGCGGCGAGGGACGGTGTCGTCGAAGCGCTGCGCTGGTTCGTCGAACGGGTGATCGAACCCACGACCGACGAGGAGTCCGCAGCGTGACCGAGCGCGACGAGGAGAAGATGATGTTGGACCAGATCGAGATCGTCGGCGACGACGACGGGATCGCGGTGATCGGGACGCCTTCGGCCGTCGAGCGGTTCCTGCGCACCGAAGCGTTCGCCGTCGCTGGTCCTGAAGCGGTGTCGGACTTGCCGATGTCTGTGCTCGGCAGTCTCGGACAGCTCACCGCTGCAGGGATGGCCAGTTCCGGGAAGTGGGTGCAACTCACCGACGAGTCCGCTGCCATCGTCCGGAAGTTCGACTTGGTCAAGAACCTGCAGACCGGTCTGAGCATGGGCACGGCCAAGACGGTCGACGGCAAGTTCGTCGCCAATCTGCAGTTCGCATCGGTCGGTTCGCTGCTCAATCCCACGACCATCGCCAGCATCGGCACGATGATGAACCAGATGGCACTCCAGAAGTCGATCGACCGGCTCGGCGAGTACCTCGAGGTGATCGACGAGAAGGTCGAGGACGTGCTGCGAAACCAGCAGGACGCAGTCCTCGCTGACATGATCGGCGTCGATTTCGTCATCGACGACGCCATGACCGGCCGGGCGTCCTCCGGACGCGTGGACGAGGTGACCTGGTCGAAGGTGCAGGGGACCTCGGCCACACTTGCTCGGACTCAGGCATACGCGCTCAGGCAACTCGACGGGTTGGCGCAGAAGCTCGAGAAGAAGATGAAACTGGGCGAGCTGGCCGATGCGACGCAGGCCATCGAGCCGAAGGTGCGTGAGTGGCTCGCCGTCATCGCCCATTGCCTGCAGCTGCAGGACACGCTCGACGTCCTCGAACTCGACCGCGTCCTCGACGCGGCACCGGAAGACGCCACGCAGAAGCGCCTCGCGCTCAAGGCGATCCGCGAGAACCGCATCGAGCGGATCGCCGGGACGACCGGGCAGCTGATCGAGCGGATGGACGCCGCGGTGACACGCGCAAACTCGAAGGTGCTGCTGCAACCGATCCCGGCTCGAGCGGTGGTGCGTGCGAGCAACGAGGTCGGAGCTGCTGTCGGTACGTTCCACGAGCGCATCGGTGTCGGGCAGGGGCACGAGGGCACGGACGCGAAGCGCTGGTTGCAGGCCGTCGGGGAGTTCCGCGACCGTGCTGTCGAGGAGAGCACTGAAGGTCTGGACGCAGCAAAGGCATTCGGGTCGTCGGCGATCGGTCGCGCTCGGCTCGCTACAGGAAGGATCGCAGCGGACATCGCGGAGCGGGCGCTCAGAGAGCGTGACGGAGGAGAGCGGGCGGAGCCGGAGGAGCGCGAAGACCGGGCGTAGCGGTCGCGCAGCGCCGTTCACCCTGCCGAGCACGTCGTCATCGGCACGATGAACGCCGCCGACCACTCGATCGCGATGCCACTTCGCATTCATCGAGCTGCACCCGGAACGCAACCCCGTCCGCGACGTGCTCGCCGGCTGGGTGGCGACCAAGGGCCTCCAGGACGACCGCGCCAGCCTGCTGACGCGACTCAACGCTGCGATCGCCGACCACGATGCCAAGGTGGGTCCGTCGTTCCTGATGCGCGACCTCGACGCGGACGGGACCGAAGGTGCCGACACCGCGGGTTGAGTTGCGGGAGGCGGACCAGCCGACGCTGCACCGGATGCCGCGGGAGGTCGCGGCCGGTCTCGTCGCCGCGCGGATCGCGGACGTCTCCCCGACCTTCGTCGCGGACGAGTACCGCGTCAGCGGCGTGCGGAAGGTCGGTGTCGTGCGGATCGCTGGCCACGACGTGTGGATCCGGCCGAAGACGCCGGTGCGGCGGCTGTTCGCGATGCTCGGCTACGCGCGAGCGGGCAGTGCGATCTGGGAGGACGAGGACTTCGGCTTCGCGGCCGACGAGGACCTCGTGCCGGCGCTGGCACACGCGTTCGAGCGGCAGGCCTCGCGGGCGCTCGCCGGAGGGGCGCTGCGCGGGTACGTGACGCGGGACGATGCGCTGCCGCTGGTGCGCGGTCGGTGGCGGATCGGGGACCAGCTCACGCGGCGGGGCGGCCAGCCGCTGCCGGTCGAGGTGTCGTTCGACGATTACGTGGAGGACATCGCGGAGAACCAACTCGTGCTGACCGCGGCGGCGCGGCTGCTACGGCTGCCTGGTGTGCCGACGGATGTGGTCGGGCGGCTGCGCCGGGTCGTGCGTGTGCTCGACGGGGTGACGGTGATCCCGGTCGGGGTGCCGGTGCCGGTGGTCCGCCCGGATCGGCGGAACGCGCGGTACACAGCGGTGCTGCCGCTGGCCTCGCTCGTACTGTTGGGCGCGTCGATCGAGCAGCGTTCCGGATCGCTCTTGGGGGTGGGGTTTCTCGTCGACATGTGGTCGGTGTTCGAGGACTTCGTGACCGTTGCGCTCCGGGAAGCGTTCCGGCCGTACGGGGGAGAGCTCGTGACGCAGTACGCGTCGACGCTCGACGTCGAGGGAACGGTGAAGATCGCTCCGGACCTCGTGTGGCTCGTCGACGAGGAGGTGCGGGCGTGCATCGACGTGAAGTACAAGGTCGAGAAGCACGGGCAGTACCCGAACGCTGACCTCTACCAGATGGCGGCGTACTGCCGGAGGTTCGGGTTGGGGGAGGGGTGGTTGGTGTACGCGGGCGGTTCCGAGCTCAGTGGGTCGGTACAAATCGTCGAGGGGCCGAAGGTCACGCGGACATTCATGGCGCTCGACGTACACAGAGCGGAGCTCGTGGTGCAGAGCGAACGCTTCGCGGCTCGCGTCGTGCGCGCGGTATGTCCGGTGCTCCCGCTACGGTGATCAAGCGGCCACGGCCACCCTGAACCTACCGGCCAGCCGCAGGAGATCTCACGATGGCACCGACCACCAAAGAGGCGCAGCGCGCCGAACTGCACAAGACGATCTGGCGGATCGCGAACGACCTCCGGGGGAGCGTTGACGGGTGGGACTTCAAGTCCTACGTGCTCGGCATGCTGTTCTACCGCTTCATCTCCGAGAACCTTGCGGCGTACATCGACAAGGGCGAGAAGGCCGCGGGCCAAGCCGATTTCTCGTACGAGAAGCTGCCGGACGAGTTTGCTGAGCATGGTCGCCGCGAGACGGTCTACGAGAAGGGTTTCTACATCCTGCCGTCAGAGCTGTTCCAGAACGTCCGGAAGCGTGCATCGCATGACCCCGACCTCAATGAGACGCTCGCGCGAGTGTTCAAGAACATCGAGGGCTCGGCCCTCGGGACGGACAGCGAAGACGACCTCAAGGGTCTGTTCGACGACCTGGACGTCAACAGCAACAAGCTCGGCAGCACCGTCGCGAAGCGTAACGAAAAGCTCGTCAAGCTCCTCGACGCCATCGGAGAGCTCCCGCTGGGCGACTTCGAGAACCACTCGATTGACCTGTTCGGTGACGCCTACGAGTACCTGATGCAGATGTACGCGTCGCAAGCGGGAAAGTCCGGTGGGGAGTACTACACGCCGCAAGAGGTGTCAGAGCTCCTCGCGAAGATCACTGTCTCCGGCAAGACGAGGGTGAACAAGGTGTACGACCCTGCGGCGGGCTCTGGATCGCTGTTGCTGACGTTCGCGAAGGTGCTCGGCAAGCAAAACGTCGGAGGGTTCTTCGGTCAGGAGATCAATCTGACGACGTACAACCTCGCTCGGATCAACATGTTCCTGCACGAGCTGAACTACGAGCAGTTCAGCATCGCGCACGGCGACACGCTCCTTGAACCAGCCCACTGGGACGATGAGCCGTTCGAAGCGATCGTCTCCAACCCGCCGTACTCGATCAAGTGGCCCGGCGACGCTGACGCACTTCTCATCAACGACCCTCGATTCGCACCGGCGGGTGTCCTTGCGCCGAAGTCGAGAGCGGACCTCGCATTCACGATGCACATCCTGTCGTGGCTGTCCGTCAACGGCGTCGCTGCGATCGTCGAGTTTCCCGGCGTGCTCTACCGCGGGGGAGCCGAGGCGAAGATTCGCAAGTACCTCATCGACAACAACTACGTGGACGCAGTGATCCAGCTGCCCCCGGACCTCTTCTTCGGCACGACGATCGCTACCTGCATCATTGTGCTCAAGAAGTCAAAGACTGACAACTCGGTTCTGTTCCTCAACGCGTCGGCCGAGTTCAAGCGCAGCGGCAACAAGAACAAACTCACGCCGGACAATCAGAAGAACATCCTGGGTGCTTTCGAAGCCCGCATGGATGTTGATCACATCACAAAGCTTGTCGCGAGTGAGGACATTGCGGCCAACGGCTACAACCTAGCCGTGCCGTCGTATGTCGAAGCTGAGGACACGCGTGAAGCTATCAACATCGAAGCTCTGAATGCCGAAATTGCTAGCATTGTCGCCCGCCAGGCGGAACTCCGCACTTCCATTGATGCAATCGTCAGAGACCTGGAGGGGACGGCTTGAACCGCATCGATGACCTGATTGCGCATCACTGCCCACAGGGTGTCCCATTTAGAGAGCTTTCCGAAATCGCAGACACGTTTCCGGGGCTTACGGGGAAGTCGAAGTCTGACTTCAGTAACGGTAACACAAGATTTGCATCGTATCGAAATATCTTCGCGAACCCTAGTTTGGATCTGAATGCGAAGGATTTTGTGAAGATTACGCGGGACGAAAAGCAAAATGCTATCCGGATGGGGGACATACTCATCACGGGTTCCTCTGAATCGTATGATGATGTGGGAATGTCGTCAGTAGTGACAGTTGAACCAACGAGCACGATGTATGTGAATAGTTTCTGCTTTATTCTTCGGCTTTCAGATTCAAACCTGCTAGAGCCAGGCTTCGCAAAACACTTGTTCCGAAGTGAACCAATTCGAAGGCAGATTCGCGCAACTTCCAGCGGCGTTACGCGCATCAACATTTCCAAGCCACGATTCTTGAGAATTCGTATTCCTGTGCCGCCTCTTGAGGTGCAGCGGGAGATCATGCGAGTGTTGGATCAGTTCGCTCAGCGGGAAGCGGAGCTCAGAGCGAGTCTGGAAGCGGAGCTGGAGGCCCGACGCCTTCAAAATGATCACAATCAACTTGAGCTATTTGCCCGTCTCGAGAGCAAGAACAGTCGCCGAGTTGCAGTTGGAGAACTTGGCCGCTGGTATGGCGGTGGCACTCCATCAAGGAGTCGCAGTGAGTATTGGGTCGACGGTGCAATCCCATGGATTTCGCCGAAAGACATGGGCGGGAATATCCTTACCGGCACGGAAGATCACATCACCGAAGCGGCCGTGCGAAAGTCTCCAACAAAGTTGGTTCCGGCGAACGCGGTCGCTCTTGTAGTGCGTTCCAGTATTCTCGATCACACGCTTCCAATCGCGTTCGTGCCATTCCCTAGCTCATTGAATCAAGATATGAAGGCGGTCGTTGCCGCTGATGGCATAGATCCGCGCTACGTATTTCATGTTTTGCGAGGTAATCGCACGCAGCTGCTGCGGGTGGTGCGACGATCCGGTGGCTCGGTTGCGTCTCTTGAGAGTCAAAAGCTATGGGCATTCGAAGTGCCGGTGCCTGAAATGAAAGAGCAACAGCGGGTCATTGAGTTTATGGATCAGTTTGACCTTGTTGCAGATGGTTTCCGTGCTGAACTCCCCGCGGAGATTGCCGCACGTCGCAAGCAGTACGAGTACTATCGCGACAAGCTCCTCACCTTTGAGGAGGCGGCGGCATGAGTGACCTGACTCCGCGCAGATACGATCCCATCGCCGTCTTGTCCGAGAGCACGGTCGTTGCCGAGTACATTGCCGACGCTGCGAGCGCTTCGTCCTACCAGTCTGAGGCGGATCTTGAGCGCGAGCTTGTTCGCCTGCTGCAGTCGCAGGCCTACGAGTATCTGCCGATCACGTCCGAGGCGCAGATGGTCGCGAACCTGCGCTCGCAGCTCGAGGCGTTGAACGCGATGACCTTCTCCGACGCAGAGTGGAAACAATTCCTTTCTGAGCGGATCGCTGGCGCGAACGACGGCATCGCCGAGAAGACGGTGCGCGTTCAAGAGGACCATGTCCAGCTGCTCAAGCGCGACGACGGTTCGATCAAGAACGTCACGCTGATCGACAAGCAAAACATCCACAACAACCGTCTGCAGGTCGTAAACCAGTACGAGGTAGGCGCAGGCGAGGGCGGGTCGGCACGGTCGAACCGTTACGACGTGACGGTCCTCGTGAACGGTCTGCCGATGGTGCACATCGAGCTCAAGCGCCGCGGTGTTGACGTCCGCGAGGCGTTCAACCAGATTGACCGATACCAGCGCGACAGCTTCTGGGCGGGCTCCGGCCTGTTCGAGTATGTGCAGCTGTTCGTGATCAGCAACGGCACGCTAACGAAGTACTACTCCAACACCACCCGTCGCCAGCACCTCAGCGAAGCGGCGGACTCAAAACGGGTGCGCAGGACGTCGAACTCGTTTGAGTTCACTTCGTGGTGGGCGGACGCGCAGAACAAGCCGATCACTGACCTGTCGGCGTTCGCGAAGACGTTCTTCGCGAAGCATGCCCTGCTGAACATCTTGACGAAGTACTGCGTGCTCACGGCTGACCGAATGTTGCTCGTTATGCGCCCGTACCAGATCGTCGCGACCGAGCGGATCCTGCAGCGGATCGACATCTCCACGAACTACAAGTCCCTCGGCAGTGTCGCCGCGGGCGGATACGTGTGGCACACCACCGGGTCCGGCAAGACCTTGACCTCATTCAAGGCGGCGCAGCTCGCATCGAAGCTGCCGAGCGTCGACAAGGTGCTCTTCGTCGTGGACCGAAAGGACCTCGACTACCAGACCATGCGCGAGTACGACCGCTTCGAGAAAGGCGCCGCGAACTCGAACACCTCGACCGCGGTGCTGAAGAGGCAGCTCGAAGACCTGAACGCACGGATCATCATCACGACGATCCAGAAGCTTTCGACGTTCATCGGCGGGAATAAGGCCCACGCGATCTACGACGGTCACGTCGTCATCGTCTTCGACGAGTGCCACCGGTCGCAGTTCGGCGACATGCACACGGCCATCACGAAGGCGTTCAAGCGCTACAACCTCTTCGGCTTCACCGGTACGCCGATCTTCGCGTCGAACTCCGGCAGTGGCGGCAACCCGCAGCTGAAGACCACCGAGCAAGCGTTCGGCGAGAAGCTGCACACGTACACGATCGTCGATGCCATCACTGACAAGAACGTGCTGCCGTTCCGCATCGACTACGTCAACACCGTCAAGGTCGGCAGCCCCGACGACAGCCAAGTATCCGCGATCGACAAGGAGAGTGTGCTGCTCGATCCGCGCCGCATCTCCGACATCGTCCGGTACACGCGCGAGCACTTCGATCAGAAGACGAAGCGCGCCGACCACTACACGCTCGGCGAACGACGGGTGCGGGGTTTCAACGCCCTCTTCGCGACTGCCTCGATCGGTGCGGCGCGTACCTACTACAACCACTTCCAGCTGCAGCAGGAGGGCTTGCCGTCAGATCAGCGCCTCAAGATCGGCCTGATCTACTCCTACGGTGCGAACGACGCCGTCGAGGACGGCGCGCTCGACGAGGAGGGCTTCGACACCGGCTCGCTCACCATGGACGCTCGGACGTTCCTCGACGACGCGATCCAGGACTACAACGAGCTGTACGGCACGTCATTCGACACCACGGCCGACCGGTTCCAGAACTACTATAAGGACCTTTCGCTCAAGCTCAAGTCCCGCGAGATCGATCTCGTCATCGTGGTGAACATGTTCCTCACCGGCTTCGACGCCACCACGATGAACACACTCTTCGTCGACAAGAACCTCCGCGCGCATGGTCTCATCCAGGCATACTCGCGGACGAACCGCATCCTGAACTCGGTCAAGACGTACGGCAACATCGTCAGTTTCCGTGACCTTGAGGACGAGACGAATGACGCCATAGCCCTCTTCGGTAACAAGGACGCCCGCGGCGTCGTGCTGCTCAAGCCCTACGTCGAGTACTACAACGACTACGCCGAGAAGGTCACCGAGCTGCTGAACGCCTTCCCGGCCGGCGAGCCGATCGTGGGCGAGACCGCGCAGAAGCAGTTCATCCAGCTCTTCGGCGCAATCCTGCGCCTCCAGAACATCCTCACGTCCTTTGACGAGTTTGACGGGTCCGCTCTGCTCACCGAGCGTCAGGGCCAGGACTACCGCAGCGTCTACCTCGACCTCTACGCCGAGTTCCACAAGGAAAAGGGCGCCGACAAGGAACACATCAACGACGACGTCGTCTTCGAGATCGAGCTGATCAAGCAGGTCGAGATCAACGTCGACTACATCTTCATGCTCGTGCAGAAGTACCGCGACGAACGCGGCGACGGCGACGACAAGGAGATCCGCGCAGAGATCACCCGTGCCGTCGACGCCAGCCCGACCCTGCGCAACAAGAAGGACCTCATCGAGGACTTCGTGAAGTCGCTCTCCGTGGACGGCGAGATCGACCAGGAGTGGCGGGCCTTCATCGCCGCAAGGCGCGAGGCCGAGCTCGAAACGATCATCAACGATGAGCAGCTGCGGCCCGACGAGACTCGCGTCTTCATCGACGCAGCGTTCCGCGACGGGCAGATCCGCACCGGCGGCACTGCGATCACCAAGTTGTTGCCGCCGGCGTCACGGTTCTCTGCCGACGGCGGCCACGGTGAGAAGAAGCAGCGTGTGATTCGACTGCTCGACGCCTTCTTCGATCGCTTCTTCGGACTCAGCTCCAAGAGCGGAGATTGAAGGGTGCGGGCCGGCGAGCGTTCAGCGGTAGGCCCCGACCCACAGCCCGTCCCTCGCCCGCGTCATCCCCACGTACAACTCCCGGCGCTCGAGCTCCCGCCGCTCCCGATCGGCCTCGCTCAACGATGCGGGCGCATCTGCCAGCAGCCGCCCTCGAACGTGCGCGAGCAGCACCTGCTTGAACTCGAGCCCCTTCGCCCGCTTGACGGTGCCGACCTTCACCGCGTCGACCGCCTTCCCGCTGTAGTCCTTGAGTGACACGAAGGGAACGCCGGCCGCGCGGAGCACGGTCATGACGTCGTCTGCCTGCGGATTCGTCGCGGTCAGGATCCCGACGTCGCCGCGCGAGGTCCCGACGAGTCGCAGCACCTCCGTCAGCCGAGCGAGCATCGCCGCATCGTGGTCGGCGCGCCCGGCAGCGCGGTGGACGACGGGCGTGGGCCCGTTCCGCGTGACGGCGGACACTGCGTCGCCAGCGCCGTCCAGGCCCTCGATGTC
>NZ_BACW01000149.1:0-2729 GCF_000333315.1 Curtobacterium sp. B8 | reverse complement strand
GGAGGACTCGGGTTCCGCTCGACACCCCGTGGAACCAGCTCGACCCGAATGTCCAGGCGGCGATCCTCACCGGCAAGGACTTCCAGGTGTCGGTCTCCTGGCGCAACCGCTTCGGGCGTGAGATGCGCTACACGAGCGGGTTCGAGGGCGTCATGCCCTACATCGAGCGCAAGTTCGCCGAAGCCGAGTCGGACTCGCAGCGCCAGCGCTTCCAGGGCTACCTGCGCGAGGTCCCCTGCCCGGTGTGCGACGGGACGCGCCTCAAGCCCGAGGTGCTCGCCGTGACGGTCGACGGGCGCAGCATCGCCGACGTCACCGACATGTCCCTCGACGACGCGTACGCGTTCATGGAGCACCTCACGCTCACCACCCGCGAAGCGCACATCGCCGCCGCTGTCCTCCGTGAGATCCGCGCACGGCTCGAGTTCCTGCTCGAGGTCGGGTTGAACTACCTCACGATGGCGCGCGGCGCCGGCGGCCTGTCGGGCGGTGAAGCCCAGCGCATCCGGCTCGCGACGCAGATCGGGTCGGGTCTGACCGGCGTGCTCTACGTCCTCGACGAGCCGAGCATCGGGCTGCACCAGCGCGACAACCGTCGGTTGATCGACACCCTCGTCAAGCTGAAGAACCTCGGCAACACGCTCATCGTCGTCGAGCACGACGAGGACACCATCCGCACCGCGGACTGGGTCGTCGACATCGGCCCGGGCGCCGGCGTCAACGGCGGCAAGGTCGTGCACTCGGGCTCGTACGAGGGCATCATCGCGAACCGCGAGTCCGTCACCGGGGACTACCTCGCCGGCCGGCGTGCGATCGAGGTCCCGGCCGAGCGCCGGAAGGTCAACCCGAAGCGCGTCGTCAGCGTGCAGGGCGCCCGGGCGAACAACCTGCAGGAGATCGACGTGGACTTCCCGCTCGGGGTGTTCACGGCGGTGACCGGTGTGAGCGGCTCCGGCAAGTCGACGCTGGTCAACGACATCCTCTACAAGGTCATGGCGAACCAGCTCAACGGCGCCCGGCACATCGCCGGCAAGCACACGCGCGTCAAGGGCCTCGACCAGCTCGACAAGGTCGTGCACGTCGACCAGGCACCGATCGGCCGGACGCCGCGCTCGAACCCGGCGACCTACACGGGTGTGTTCGACCGGATCCGGCAGCTGTTCGCCGAGACGCCCGAGGCCAAGGCCCGCGGGTACCAGCCCGGCCGCTTCAGCTTCAACGTCAAGGGCGGTCGCTGCGAGAACTGCTCGGGCGACGGCACGATCAAGATCGAGATGAACTTCCTGCCCGACGTGTACGTGGCGTGCGAGGTCTGCGGCGGTGCCCGGTACAACCGCGAGACCCTCCAGGTCCACTACAAGGGCAAGGACATCTCCGAGGTCCTCGACATGCCCATCAGCGAGGCGGCGGAGTTCTTCGAGCCGATCTCCGCGATCCACCGCTACATGAAGACCCTCGTCGACGTCGGCCTCGGGTACGTCCGGCTCGGCCAGAGCGCGACGACCCTGTCCGGCGGCGAGGCGCAGCGCGTCAAGCTCGCGACGGAGCTGCAGCGTCGTTCCACCGGGCGCACCGTCTACGTGCTCGACGAGCCGACGACGGGGCTGCACTTCGAGGACGTCCGGAAGCTCCTGCTCGTCCTGCAGAGCCTGGTCGACAAGGGCAACACGGTCATCACGATCGAGCACAACCTCGACGTCATCAAGTCGGCGGACTGGCTCATCGACATGGGGCCCGAAGGCGGCGCGGGTGGCGGGACCGTCCTCGCCACCGGGACGCCCGAGCACGTGGCCGACGTGCCGGAGAGCCACACCGGTGTCTTCTTGCGCGAGATCTTCGACGCGCAAGACGCCCGCGTTGGCAAGGAGCAGGCCGTGGGCGCCCGCACGGCGAGTGCGTCGGCGCGGGCCGGGGCGAAGTCGGCACGAAAGCAGAAGGCGGGTGCTCGGTAGGTGGCGGACACCGTTCCGTGGCGGCCGAAGGCGGGGGAGATCCCGACCGACCCGGGCGTCTACCGGTGGCGCGACGAGAACGGCCGGGTGCTGTACGTCGGCAAGGCCAAGAACCTCCGCGCACGCCTGAGCAACTACTTCGCGCCGCTGCCGACGCTCCACGAGCGCACCCGGCGGATGGTCCTCACGGCACGGAGCGTCGAGTGGACGACCGTCGGCTCCGAGATCGAGGCGCTGCAGCTCGAGTACACCTGGATCAAGGAGTTCGACCCGCCGTTCAACGTCAAGTTCCGTGACGACAAGTCCTACCCGTACATGGCGATCACCCTGGGTGACGAAGCCCCGCGGGTGATGGTGACGCGGAACCGGCGGATCAAGGGTGCGAAGTACTTCGGTCCGTACCCGAAGATCTGGGCCGTCCACGACACGATCGACCTGATGATCAAGGTGTTCCCGATCCGCACGTGCTCGGACTCCTCGTACAAGCGCGCGATGCAGACCGGGAAGCCGTGCTTCCCGGGGCAGATCGGCAAGTGCGGCGGGCCCTGCTCGCAGAAGGTCACGATCGAGGAGCACCGCGCGCTCGTCGAGGAGTTCGTGCGCTTCATGTCGAGCTACGACCGTCGGGTCATCACGCACCTCCGGCAGCGGATGGGCGCCTCGGCCGACGCGATGCAGTACGAGCAGGCGGCGAAGTACCGCGACCAGGTCGAGGCGCTCGAGGCGGTGCTCGAGAAGAGCGCGGTCGTGCTGCGTGACAGCGTCGACCTCGACCTG
>NZ_BACW01000150.1:0-1876 GCF_000333315.1 Curtobacterium sp. B8 | reverse complement strand
GCGTGTCCTCGTCACCACCCTGACGAAGCGCATGGCCGAGGAGCTCACGGACTTCCTCGGCAACGCGGGGGTGCGCGTCCGGTACCTGCACTCCGACGTCGACACCCTGAAGCGCGTCGAGCTGCTCACCGAACTGCGTCAGGGCGTGTACGACGTCCTCGTCGGCATCAACCTGCTCCGGGAAGGTCTCGACCTGCCGGAGGTCTCGCTCGTCGCGATCCTCGACGCCGACAAGGAAGGGTTCCTCCGTTCCTCGACCTCGCTCATCCAGACGATCGGACGCGCGGCGCGCAACGTCTCGGGCCAGGTGCTCATGTACGCGGACAAGATCACCGACTCGATGCGCAACGCCATCGACGAGACCGACCGTCGCCGCGAGAAGCAGGTCGCGTACAACCTCGAGCACGGCATCGACCCGCAGCCGCTCCGCAAGAAGATCGCCGACATCACCGAGGTGCTGCAACGGGAGAACGACGACACCAAGGCGCTGCTCGAGGGTCGCCCGGCAGCGGACGGCCGACGCTCCCCGACCCCGAACCTCAAGCGCGGCGGCATCGCAGGCGAGGGGGCGACCCAGCTCGAGGCGACCATCGCGGACCTGAACGAGCAGATGCTCCAGGCCGCGGCCGAGCTGAAGTTCGAGCTCGCGGCGCGGCTCCGCGACGAGGTGCAGGACCTCAAGAAGGCACTCCGGCAGATGGAGTCCGCCGGCCATGTCCGCTGAGGCCGGCGGACGGCGCACCCTCGTCGTGACGGGTGCGACCGCCGGACTCGGGTACTGGGCGTCGGAGCAGCTCGCGGCGGCCGGACACCGGGTCGTCCTCGCGGCGCGGAACCCTGAGCGGACGGACGCCGCACTGCGCAGCATCCGAGCCGCAGTGCCCGACGCGGAGCTCGACCACGTCCGGCTCGACCTCGCGGACCTCGACTCGGTGGCAGCCGCAGCGGACACCCTCGGCGAGCGGTACCCCGACGGCCTCGACGCCCTCGTGGCGAACGCCGGCGTGGTGGGCTCCAGACAGCAGCGCACGACGGCGCAGGGTCACGAGCTGCAGATCGGCACGAACCACCTGGGGCACTTCGCACTGGCCGGGCGAGTGCTCCCGCTGCTCGCGCACCGCGCAGGCCGGATCGTCCACCTCGGTTCGATCGCCCACCGGTGGGCACGACTCGACCGTGCCGATCCGCTCGGCGCGGGGCACTACTCCAGCTACCGGCAGTACGGCCGGAGCAAGCTCGCCGTGATGCTCTTCGGCTTCGAGCTCGCCGAGCGGCTCGCCGACGCCGGTTCGCCCGTGTCGAGCGTCGTGGCGCACCCCGGGTTCTCCCTCGACGTACTGGCTCCGGACCGTCCCATCGTCGCGTCGGCCCGCCCGGAGCCCGCCTGGACGCGACCGGCGCAGCGGCTGTACGCACAGGGCAAGGACGCCGGAGCCGACCCGATCGTGCACGCCGCGGTCGGGGACGACGTCCGGTCCGGGGCGTACTGGGGGCCGGCTGGCCGGCTGCAGCTCCGCGGACCGGCGACCCCGGTCGTCGCGGAGTCGAAGGCCCACGACCGCCTCGAAGCGGCCCGGCTGTGGGCCGCGAGCGAGCGGGCGTCCGGGGTCGCGTTCGCTCTCGACGCACTCGGGTGATCCGCTCGACCCGACGAATGTCAGACCGGGTTCGTAGAATCGACGGCGATGACCATCACCTCTGACCGCGGTACCGCGACCCCGGGCCGGAACGCCTTCGGCGAGCCCGCTGACCTCCACCTCCCGGGCGGTACTGCGCCGCACAGCACCTCGACGCTCAGCGTCCGTGGTGCGCGCGTGCACAACCTCCGCGACGTCGACCTCGAGATCCCCCGCGACTCGCTCGTCGTCTTCACCGG
>NZ_BACW01000151.1:0-3171 GCF_000333315.1 Curtobacterium sp. B8 | reverse complement strand
ACGACCTCCGCCCGGCGCCCGATGGCACAGTTCTGGCCGAAGCGGTTCCTGCTCGTCGGTGTGCCGTACCTGGCCTGGTCGTTCGTGTACGTCGCCGCCTCGTGGCTGCTCAGCCCGACGCGGCGCGGTGACGTCCCGGACCTCGTGCGCACGTACGCCGAGGGGATCGTCACCGGTGTCGCCTGGTACCACCTCTACTTCCTGCTGGTGACGATGCAGGTGTACCTGCTGTTGCCCGTCCTGGTGTGGATCGTCCGGCGCACCCGTGGGCACCACGTCACGGTGCTCGCGGTCGCCTTCGTCGTGCAGGTCGTCGTGTTCGCCGGCTACAAGTACTTCCCGGCGAGCGACGCGTGGCTGCACGGGTACCAGAAGCAGTTCTTCTTCTCGTACGTGTTCTTCATCGTCTCCGGCGCGGTCGCCGCCGACCACGCGGACCGGTTCCTGCGCTTCATCCGCGTGCACCGACGCGGCGTGCTCTGGGGCTTCGCGGCGACCGCCGTCGGCACACTCGGCGTCTGGACCCTGCAGGTCCTGCTCGGGCAGTCGCTGTACGCCGCCGGGACGCCGCTCCAGCCCGTGCAGGTCGTCTGGAGCTCCGCGGTCTTCGTCGGATTCCTCGCGATCGGTGCCCGCTGGGCCGACCGACGGCGGCCGGGGAGCTGGCTCGCGAAGGTCGTCGACCACGGATCGGACCGCTCGTTCGGCATCTTCCTGAGCCACCCGTTCGTCATCTGGCTGCTCCTGTACGGGGACAGCTGGCTCGAGGCGCACGTCGCACGACCGTGGCTCACCCCGGTCACCTACGTCCTCGTGGTGGTCCTGTCGGTCGCCCTGACCGAGGTCTTCCGCTGGACGCCGCTCAGCGTGCCGTTGACGGGCCGGCCGTCACTCGCCTCACGGGCGCAGCGCGAGGCACGCGCGCGGAAACGCGCGGCGGCGGCCGCCGGCTGACCCCGAGATCACCGGACTGGAGGCGCGGCACCGGACGTGCGCCGCGCCTCCAGGCCGTCACCGGGTCGCGTCCACGGCCCGTGACCGCTCCCGTGTTCGTGCGCCGGTCAGGCGTGTCCGCGCTCCGACGACGGGGTCCCGACCTCCAGTCGGCCGTCGACCGACGTCAGCCGCTTCGGGTCCATGAGCCAGGCCACGACGGCGGCGGCCGCGAGCAGCGCGCAGGACAGCGCGAACGGCAGTTGCCACCCGGACGCGTCGATCAGGGCGCCGAACACGATCGGTGACACGACACCGGCGATGCCGAAGCCGGTGTTCATGAAGCCCGACGCGGTCCCGGACCACTGCGGCGCCACGTCCATCGGGATCGCCCACAGGTTCGCGTTGCAGAGCTCGAGGAAGAAGAAGGACAGGGCCAGGGCGACCGTCGCGACAGCGAGACCCTGACCGAACACGAGGGGCAGGAGACAGACCAGCGAGCCGCCGAGCCCGATGACGAGGACCACGCGCCGAGCGTGGCGGGTGTCGCCGCCGCGGTGGATGAGCCGGTCGCTGAGCACCCCGCCGACGGTGTCGCCGACGACACCGGCGAGGAGGACGCCGGACGTGAACCAGGCGAAGGAGCCGATCTCGAGGCCGTACGTGCTGCTGAGGAACGTCGGGATCCAGGTGAGGAAGACCCAGAGCACCCAGCCGTACCCGAAGTCGACGAACGTGACCGGGAGGATCTGCCGCGCGAGCTGCCGCCACGGGACCGGCGGACGCGTGGCGCGGGTCTCGACGGGCGGGAGCTCCGAGAGCTCGGCGTCGGTGATGCCCTTCGCGGCCTCCGGGCGGTCACGGAACCAGACGAACCAGACCAGGGCCCAGACGACGGACAGCAGCGCGGTCGCGACGAACGCCCACCGCCAGTTGCCCGTCGCGGCGATGACCCAGGCGACGAGGAGCGGTGCCACCGCGTTGCCGAGCCGGGCAGCGGAGTGCACCACGCCCTGCGCGAAGCCGTTGCGGTCGCGGGGGATCCAGCGGCTCATCGCCTGGGTCGCAGCGGGGAACGCAGCGGCTTCCGTCAGGCCGAGCAGGAAGCGGGCGGCGGCGAGCGTCCAGAAGCCGACGGACAGCCCGGTCCAGAGCGTCGCCACGCCCCAGAGCACGGTGATGACGAAGAGCGCACGCCGAGGTCCGGCCTTCTCGCTGATGGTGCCGCCGAACACCTGGAGCAGCGCGTACGGCAGGGCGAACGCCGACACCACGACGCCGGCGGTCGTCTCGCTGAACCCGAAGTCCTCGGTGATGTGGGGGAGTGCCGTGGAGATGTTGGTGCGGTCGATGTACGAGATCGCGTACATGCAGCAGAGGAGCAGGAGCACCTTGCCGCGGATGCGCCCACGGAACGGGGTGCCCTTCGCGGGGGAGGGTGCGGCCGGGGTCGCCGTCGTCATGGGGCCTCTTCGGGGGAGAAGGGTTCGGGTTGCTGAACGGACCGGAGGCTACGTCGGGTCCTTATCAGCGGTCTTTGAGCCTGCCTGCAGCGGACAGTGCGCCGGGGATGACCGGTGGGAGCGTCGGGACCCTGGGACGCGGCCGTGCGCTGTGGGCGATCGGACCCGGGTGTTGTCAGTGGTCACGGCTACCGTTGACGGCATGGCAGTCGACATCGAGCCCACGCGTGCGGTCCGCCCGTTCGAGGTGATCAGCGAGTACTCGCCGAGCGGGGACCAGCCGGCGGCGATCGCCGAGCTCGCCGGACGGATCAACGCCGGTGAGACCGACGTCGTGCTCCTCGGTGCCACCGGTACCGGCAAGTCGGCGACGACCGCGTGGTTGATCGAGCAGGTGCAGCGGCCGACGCTCGTGCTCGCGCACAACAAGACCCTCGCGGCACAGCTCGCGAACGAGTTCCGCGGGCTCCTGCCGAACAACGCCGTCGAGTACTTCGTCTCGTACTACGACTACTACCAGCCCGAGGCCTACGTGCCGCAGACGGACACCTTCATCGAGAAGGACTCGTCCGTCAACGCCGAGGTCGAGCGCCTCCGCCACTCGACGACGAACTCGCTGCTCAGCCGGCGCGACGTCGTGGTGGTCTCGACGGTGTCCTGCATCTACGGCCTCGGTACGCCGGAGCAGTACATGAACGCGTCCGTGGCCCTGCACGTCGGGCAGACGATCTCGCGCGACCAGCTCGTCCGCAAGTTCGTCTCGATGCAGTACCAG
>NZ_BACW01000152.1:0-1309 GCF_000333315.1 Curtobacterium sp. B8 | reverse complement strand
TCCGTTCGGACAGGACCAGGTGCGGAGGTCGAGTGCGACCATCTTCCCGGGCGCGATCAGTTCGAGGTCCTCGTACGGGGTGTCGGTCCCGAGCGGCGTCTCCGCGCTGTGCCACTCGTCGGGGAACACGCAGGTCAAGGGAACAGCTGCCGAGATGGCCTTCACCTCGGATGCGAAGTGGACGTCACCTCCCTTCCGGTGGACGTACAGCGGCTTCTCGCCGAGCCGGTCCCGCACGAGCACGAGACGTTCCGTCCTCGGTTCGTGCACGGCGAAGGCAAACATCCCGTCCAGCTCGCCCAGGCAGCGGGAACCGAAACGGTCCCAGGCGCGGAGGAGGAGGTGTGCATCGCTCTCGTCGGGGAGGATCGGCAGATGCCAGCGCTGGGCGAGCTCTCGCCAGTTGTAGATCTCGCCGTTGAACGTGAGCACGGCCCCCGAGTGCCGGGACCGGTACGGTCCCGGCGCAGTCGCGCCCACGATGGACAGCAGGTTCATCCCGAGTGCGACACCGCCAGCGTCGGAGAGCTCGAAGCCTGTGCCGTCCGGTCCGCGGTGTGCCTGCGCTGACGCCATCCGGTGCAGCGCGGCCACATCGGCCGGGGCCCCTCGGCGAGCGATCCCCACGATGCCGCACATCAGTCCGACACCTCATCCGGTGCGTAGTGCATGCCGGTCTCGAGCGCGAGCCGATCCCAGACGTCGACCGCTACGCCTGCTTCGGTCAGCGCGGCGATCACACTCACGGCTGCTCCGTACGAGTAGTTGCTCGGGTCGGCGAGGATCTCGAGCGCGCGATCCGTACCCCGCGATTGCCTCGGCCGTTTCGACCTGCGTTCAGTGCGCAGGAGGCGACAGAAGTCCCGCCAGCGCTCCTCGGGCGGAGCTTCCGCCATCAGGAAGTCGACGTGGCGCTGCACACGGGCGACGAGCCAGCGGACCGGCCGGTCGACCATCGACTCCGCCCGCGAGGCGTACACCTGCACGACGTGCTTGCCTGCGCGGTCGCCCGTGTTCGCGACGGTCGCGGTGACGATCACGGCGTCGCCCTCGCGGACGGTCGGGGTCGCGGCCACACCGTCGATGCTCCACGTCGTGTAGCCGAGGCCGTGGCCGAACGGGTACGCCGGCTCGGTGCCCGCGCGGAGCCAGGCCCGGTAGCCGATGTGCACGCCCTCGTCGTAGGCGACCTCGCCGTCGACCGGGGTGACGTTCGACACCGGAGTGTCCTCGAGCGTCGCGGGCCAGGTGGTGGGGAGTCGTCCGCCGGGTTCCGCGGCACCGGTCAGCACGTCGGCGAGGGCGTGCC
>NZ_BACW01000153.1:0-7712 GCF_000333315.1 Curtobacterium sp. B8 | reverse complement strand
ATCGTCCGGACGACGGGTTCGAACTGTCGGACGCGGGGTGGACCGAGGACGAGCGGGTCGACATCACCGCCGCGCGGTGGTGGACCGCGGACGAGCTGGACGCGACGACCGAACCGTTCGAACCGGCCGAGCTCCCCGATCTGGTCCGTCGCTTCGCGCCGTCCCGTTAGGAGACTGCTCCGCAGCGGCCTGGAGGCTCGGATCGCCGCCGCCGGGTCGGCTCGCTCCACAGGGTGGTCGGTCGGGCACGGGTCCGCGCTACCGTGATCCGCATGCACACCGGTTCCGGGCACGCCGCCGACCAGCACGACCGCATCCGTGTCCGCGGGGCACGCGAGCACAACCTCCGCGACGTCGACGTCGACCTGCCGAAACGCCGTCTGACGGTCTTCACCGGCGTATCCGGTTCGGGCAAGAGCTCACTCGTCTTCGGCACGGTCGCGGCCGAGTCCCAGCGGATGATCAACGAGACCTACAGCGCGTTCGTGCAGGGGTTCATGCCGTCGCTCGGTCGGCCGGACGTCGACGTGCTCGACGGACTGACGACCGCCATCGTCGTCGACCAGGAGCGCATCGGCGCGGATCCACGGTCCACCGTGGGGACGGTGACGGACGCCAACGCGATGCTCCGTGTCCTCTTCAGCCGCCTCGGACAGCCGCACGTCGGCGGCCCGAACGCGTTCTCGTTCAACCTCGCCACCGTGTCGGCCGGGGGAGCGATCACCGTCCAGAAGGGCACCGACGTGAAGGCCGAGCACGTCACCTTCAACCGGCTCGGCGGGATGTGCGCGGACTGCGAGGGCCGCGGGCAGGTCACGGACATCGACCTCTCCCAGCTCTACGACGACACGAAGTCCCTCGCGGCGGGGGCGATCACGATCCCGGGCTACGGGACGGACGGCTGGATGGTCCGCATGTACGCCGAGTCCGGCTACGTCGACAAGACGAAGCCGATCCGGGAGTACACCGACCAGGAATGTCAGGACTTCCTGTACCGCGAACCGACGAAACGCAAGATCGCCGGCATCAACATGACGTACGAGGGGCTCGTCCTCCGGTGCCGCCGGTCGTTCCTGCAGAAGGACCGCGAGGCGATGCAACCCCACGTCCGCGCCTTCGTCGACCGGGCCGTGACCTTCACGACCTGCCCGGCGTGCGAGGGAACGCGCCTCAACGACACGGCTCGGTCATCGAGGATCGCTGGGAAGAACATCGCCGACGTCTGTGCGATGCAGATCAGCGACCTCGCCCGGTGGTTGCACGAGCTCGACGCGCCGAGCGTCGGCCCCTCCTGGAGGGCCTGCGGGACGCCGTGGACTCGTTCGTCGAGATCGGCCTCGGGTACCTCTCGCTGGACCGCCCCACCGGCACGCTGTCCGGTGGCGAGGGCCAGCGGGTGAAGATGGTCAAGCACCTCGGCTCGGCGTTGAGCGACGTCACGTACGTCTTCGACGAGCCGAGCACGGGGCTCCACCCGCACGACGTCGAGCGGATGAACGAACTGCTGCTGCGTCTGCGTGACAAGGGCAACACCGTCCTGGTCGTCGAGCACAAACCCGAGGTGATCCGGATCGCGGACCACGTCGTCGACCTCGGCCCCGGGGCGGGGACGGCCGGTGGCACCGTCTGCTTCGAGGGCACCGTGGACGGTCTGCGGGGGAGCGACACCGTCACCGGCCGACACCTCGGCGATCGGCAGCCGCTCAAGACCGAGGTCCGTGACCGGACCGGGGCCCTCGAGATCCGCGGGGCGTCGGCGCACAACCTGCGGGCGGTCGACGTCGACGTCCCCACCGGGGTGCTCACGGTGGTGACCGGCGTGGCAGGGTCCGGCAAGAGCTCCCTCGTGCACGGGGCGCTGTCCGGTCGCGACGGCGTCGTCACGATCGACCAGAGCGCGATCCGCGGGTCCCGCCGCAGCAACCCGGCGACGTACACCGGCATGCTCGAACCGATCCGCAAGGCGTTCGCGAAGGCCAACGGCGTGAAGCCGGCGCTCTTCAGCGCGAACTCCGACGGCGCCTGTCCCGCGTGCAACGGCGCCGGAGTCGTGTACACGGACCTCGGCATGATGGCCGGCGTCTCGACGACCTGTGCAGAGTGCGACGGACGACGCTTCGACCAGTCCGTGCTCGAGTACCACCTGGGCGGCAAGGACATCAGCGACGTGCTGGCGATGTCGGTGACGGAGGCCGAGCGCTTCTTCGCCGAGGGCGATGCCCGCATCCCGGCCGCGCACGCCGTCCTGGAGCGGCTCGCCGACGTCGGCCTCGGCTACCTCACGATCGGGCAGCCGCTCACCACGATGTCCGGCGGGGAGCGCCAACGCCTCAAGCTCGCGACGCACCTGGGCGAGCCCGGCGGCGTGATCGTCCTCGACGAGCCGACCACGGGTCTGCACCTGGCCGACGTCGCACAACTGCTCGGTCTCCTCGACCGCATGGTGGACGCTGGTCGGACCGTGATCGTCATCGAGCACCACCAGGCCGTGATGGCGCACGCGGACTGGATCATCGACCTCGGTCCGGGCGCCGGGCACGACGGTGGGCGGGTGGTCTTCGAGGGCACGCCGGCGGCGCTGGTCGCGGCTCGGTCGACGCTGACCGCGCAGCACCTCGCGGACTTCGTCGGGAGCTGACGACCGGCACGCTCAGCAGTCGGCGCGTACGGTCCTGCGCATGACCTACAGCCAGCCTGACCCTGCCGAAGAGACCACCGCGGGCGGAGCCCCCGAGCAGCCGGACACCGACGAGCAGTTCCTCGAGGAGTCTGGACGCGAGGACGCCGCGCTCGAGATCGACGCCGACGACGTGCCCACCGAGCAGGACGACGCCACCGAACAGGATGACTCCGCGGGGGAGTGACGTGCCCCTGCTCGTGACGCCAGACCGGCCTGACGAGCAGCCCATCCGAGCCGGAGGGGCGGATCGATTCCCCGTCGACCCGCCCCTCCGACCTGTGGTCGACGTCCTACGCCGCGCGCAGCGACGTCACCATCGAGCGCAACGCCCGACGCGCTGCAGCCTGCTCCTCGACGGTCATGCCGGCGAGCATGCGGTCCTCCACGCCGCGGACCGCGGCGGTCGCCCGCGCCAGGTCCTCGCGTCCCCGGTCGGTCAGCGTCACCGGGACGACCTTCCCGGCCCCGTCCTCGGGGGAGCGGGCCACCACACCGTCCCGCTCCAGTGCCTGCAGCAGGACGTTCATCGTCTGCCTGGTGACGAACGCCCCGCGGGCGAGGTCCGAGTTCGACAGCCCCGGGCGCTGGGCGAGCAGCTCGAGGCACGAGTAGTGCGTGATGTTCATGCCGAGCGGTCGGAGGACGTCCTCCATGGCGCCACGCAGGGCGCTCGAGGCCTCCTTCAGCAAGTAGCCGAGTGACGTCTCGAGGTCGATGCCGGGGGAGTCTTGACGCATGTCAGCATTCTGACATAGGCTCCATGTCAGGAAACTGACACATCAACCGAGGAGCGACACCATGCCCGTCACCGGCCCCGACTTCATCTCCTTCCAGGTCCGCGACCTCGACGCCTCGCAGGCGTTCTACGAGCGGTACCTCGGTCTCGTCCGCTCACCGGCCGGCCCACCGCACGCCGTCGTCTTCGACACGAAGCCGATCGCGTTCGCGCTGCGCGACGTCGTCCAAGGCACCGACCTCGCGACGGTGCCGCAGCCCGGCGTCGGCATCGCCGCCTGGTTCCACGCCGAGGGCGTGCAGGAGATCCACGACGCCCTCGTGTCGGACGGCCACCGGATCGTCAGTGCGCCGATCGACGGCCCGTTCGGGCGGACATTCACGTTCGCCGACCCGGACGGCTACCACGTCACGCTCCACGACCGCGCCTGACGGCAGCACGGACCTCAGCGACGTCGGGACACCCGCTGCCGGAGCGCCAGTGCGCCGGTGCGGACCGCGGGTGGCAGGGGAGACGAGACGACCGTCGTGAACGGTCGCTCCGTCGCCCCGAGCGACATCTTGAACCGGCTGATGCCCTCGTCCACCCACCCGACGAGGTCGACGGCCGTGTGCCCGTGCTCGAGGGCATGGCGGATCACGTCGAAGTAGAGCGGCGTGCTCGGGTTCACGCTCCGGAACGCCCGGAGGGTCCCGCCAGCCCACCCGGTGACGACGGGGTGCCGCGTCAGCGCGACGATGACACCGGCGACGACCCCGTCGACGAGTGCGGTCGCCGTGTGGACATCGCCGCTCTCGGCGGCCCACCGTTCGATCCGTGCGCCGATGTCGTCCGGGTACGGCGACGGGACGCCTCGGCTCGAGTACGACTCGCTGAGCACGAGCGGGAGGAACTCGGTCAGCTCGCCCGGCTCCGACGGCCTGATCCGGACACCCTTGCGCTCGGCGACGTGGAGCGCCTGTCGGGCGCCGCGCTTCATGCCCTGCTCCAGTCGTTCGATCGTCGCGTCGACGAGGTCGACGACGTACGTCCGGTCCGGTGCGCCGAGGACACCTGCGCGGGTCGTGGCCGAGGCCGGAGCGACGGCGGCGTCCGGGCCGAGGTCGTACCGTGCCACGAGCACGCCGTGCCGGAGCTGCCACCGACGGAACGCCCGGAGGGTCGCTGCCAGGCGGTGCTCCGGGACGAGCGGTCCGACGAACGGGAACGGCGCCTGCACCGGCCGACGCAGCGCTCCATGGTGCAGGAGCACCGGGAACACGCCGACCGCTGCGCCGTCGACCAGGACGACGAGCGGCTCGAACCGCCAGTCGAACAGTTCGGCCTGCAGCGTGAGCCAGCCCCAGTCGTGGAACCCGGTCGCGCCGGGGTGTGCTGCGACGAGCGCGTCCCACTCGGCCGCGTCCCGGGTCGGCCTGAACCGGATCGTCCCACCCACATCGACCTCCAGTTCACGGGCACCGTCTTCAGAGCCCGCCCGAAGCCTACGCATCGGCTCGGCATCGGATTCCGGCTGTGCGAGAACTCTGCGCGAAGCCGTCACGCCCTGCGACGTCACGGCGGGACGCACCGACAACAGTGACTTGTCAGTTGCGCGGTTCCGCGATGGTTGTCGACCGCAGCCGTCGACATCTGTGAATAGTCGGCGCCAACGATCAACGTCGGCCGCCAAGCGCGAGCACCGGACGGGCAATGGTCGTCTCGCAAGCCCCCCCCAACGCGCCAGCACGCCTCAACTTTGGATTTGGTCGAGACGCGCTGAGGGTGAGAACGAGCGCTGACCGGCGCCTCGGCCGAATGCTGAACACCCCCGCGGCACGGAACGGCTCAGCCGGAAGTCGCGGAAGCTCTGACCGACTGCAGTGCTTGTGAAGCGCCCGGACAGCTCAAACCGCTGATCGGCATCGTCGGCTGCGACAACTTCGATGCCAAGCGAAGCATTGCGCTGAGAGTGCATTAAGACCGCACCGGTACTACCGCCTCTGATCTGGGCTTTCTCTATTGAACCCCGTTTGGGTGACACTTATCAAGGCGTGCTCTGCTCTTACGCTGCGAGGACGAACAGCCATTCGTGCAGTTCGCTCACAGAGGGGGTCTCGTGCAACCAGTCCTGCACGCTTCGCGAGCGAGGAAGCGCGGCTTGGCCGCCGCGGTCCTCGCCGCGGCAGCACTCATCGGTTCATTGCTGTGGGCCACACCGCCGGCGCAGGCGTTGAATGACACGGGTACCGGTGGTGTGTTCGTTCCTGCGACGGGTCGCATCCTCGACACGAAGACGGGCACGGGCGGCTTCAGCACGCCGATGGAGGCCGGTACGTATCGGACCATCAAGGTGACCGGCGTTGCCGGGCTGCCGACTGACGGTTCGGTCGGAGCGCTGTCGTTGAACGCGACGGTCGGGTCCTCGAGCGGCGCTGGCACGTTGTTCGGTCGTCCGGATGCGAACTCGGGGCGGACGACGATGCTGATCTATAACGGTGTGTCCGGCCAGTACACGTCGAACAGCGCCACGATCGCGGTCGGTTCGGACGGCACGATCCAGGTGATGACCGAGACCAGTGCGCGGCTGATCTTGGACGTGCAGGGCTACTACACCACGAACACGGACGGTACCGCCGCCGGTGGGTTCGTGCCGGTTGCGAAGCGCATTGTCGACACCCGCTCCGGCCTCGGCGCCACCAAGGCGACGATCGCCCCCGGGGGCAGTGTGGACGTGCAGATCACCGGGTCGAACGGGATCCCGTCGGGTGCGTCGGGCGTGGTGGTGAATCTCCTTGCGATCAACAGCACCAGCAGTGACGGCTACCTCACCCCGTACGCGACTGGGGGAACGAGGCCGCAGAATGCGCTGCACTACGCCCCGTCCGTGACCACGGCGATGCAGGCGCAGGTGCCGCTGTCCTCGGACGGGAAGATCACGGTTGCGAACGGCTCGTCAACCGTGAATCTCGTGATCGACCTTCAGGGGTACTTCACCGCCGCCGGCACCAACGGCGCAGTGTTCACCCCCTCCTACGGACGCGCCTACGACTCCCGGGCGTCCGGGAACACGGCACTGGCCAAGAGCGAGACCCGGTCGATTCAGATCGCCGGGCAAGCCGGTGTGCCCGTCATGGGCTCTGGGATCACCGCGGTGACGCTGACGCTGATCGTCTCCCACCCGAGCAGCGCCGGCTACGCGCAGGTCTACGCCGACGGAGCGACAAACCCTGGTACGACGGCGATCAACTTCCAAGCCGACGACATCCGCACCAACACGATCACCGTCCCGCTCGGCGCGAACGGGAAGATCGCGCTTCGCAACGTCGCCGACGCATCGAACTACATCGTGGATGTGCAGGGGTGGTACACCAACCCACAAGCGCCGACGATCTCTTGTCCGAGCCCATACGCTGCTGGTAGCTGGGCGACGACAGTGCCGTCGGCTGACATCACGTGCACCGTGATCACGCCCGCGGAACAGAGCAGCAATCAACAGCTCACGGTCAATCTGGACGGGGATCTCGACAGCCTCAATGACCTTTCCGAAACCGGCGCCACGTCGACCTCGGTAACGGTACCTGCGCAGGGTGGCGTGCACACGATCGCGGTCGAGGTTGACGACGCCCGCGGCACCTCTATCGCAACGAACGCGTACTCCTTTGGTCTCGGCGACTGGTCCTCGAAAACGTTGACTCCTACTCCCGCCGACGGAGCGGAGGCAGATACAGCCGGATCGCTCTCGGTCGCGCCCGACAATGACGCCTTCGGCCCAGACGCTCAGTTCGACTACGTCATCACGAATGGCGCAGCTACGAATGATCCGGTGGCCGACAGCGGTTGGATCACGGGTGCGTTCCAGATCCCGGCAACCGCACTGACGCCGGGGACCACCTACTACTGGACCGTGACGGTACGCGGCACGAGCGGAGGCTCCACGACAGTTAAAACCGAGACATCGCCAACATGGTCGTTCATCGCAAGCACGGCACCGACCGCTGCGATCTCCTGCCCTGCTCCGTATACGGACGGCAGCTGGCAACGAGACGCCCTCACCTCCCCGGTGACGTGCACAGTAACAGCGCCCTCGGCGTACACGACCGCGGCGAAGCTATCCGTCACACTTGATGGCGATACCACCGGTACTCAATCGCTCAGCAGCCAGGGTTCGACAAGCACATCTGTGACGATCCCAGCGGGGGCCGCGGCGCACTTGATCACCGCCACAACATCAATCGATGCAACTGGCGCCAGCACTGACTCCACATTCAATTTTGGTTCCGGGCTCTGGAGCAACGCCAACTACGGCCTCAATCG
>NZ_BACW01000154.1:0-1132 GCF_000333315.1 Curtobacterium sp. B8 | reverse complement strand
GCCTGCTGCGAGCATGATGAAGATGAAGTCGAGCGTGAAGATCTCGACCACCCCCAGGATCAGCACCAGGCCGATCCACACGGTGGTCTGGATCCAATCAGGTCCGGACACGCGATCTCCCTCCCTCGGTCGCGCACGCCGTTCGCTGCGTCGCGACGGCCGATCCAACTCCGTTCAACATATCAACTGCGACCGACACGGGGGCGCCGGACGGTAGGCTCGTTGCGGCAATGAGACCTCCGACCCCACCAGGAGCACGACTGTGAGCAACCCCCTCGCCCCCGGATCCCTCGCCGACAAGCGCGCCCTCGTGACGGGTTCGTCCCGCGGGATCGGCGCCGACACGGTCGGGTACCTCGCCGGGGCCGGTGCGAAGGTCGTCGTCAACTACCGGAACAAGGCCAAGCGCGCCGAGCAGATCGCCGACCAGGTCGTCGCGGACGGCGGCGCCGCGCTCGCGATCGGCGCGGACCTCACCGACCACGCCTCCGTGCAGGCCATGGTCGACCAGGTGGTCGAGGCCTGGGGCGGCATCGACCTCCTCGTGCTGAACGCTTCCGGCGGCATGGAGTCCGGTGTCGGCGAGGACTACGCCCTCCGCCTGAACCGCGACGCGCAGGTCGACATGCTGCAGACCGCCGTGCCGCACATGCCCGCCGGGTCCCGGGTCGTCTTCGTCACGAGCCACCAGGCCCACTTCGTCGAGACCGCCGAGACGATGGACGAGTACGTGCCCGTCGCCAAGAGCAAGCGCGCCGGCGAGCTGGCGCTCCGCGAGCTGATCCCGCAGCTCGAGGCCGCAGGCATCGAGTTCGTCGTCGTCTCCGGCGACATGATCGAGGGCACCATCACCGCGACCCTCCTCAACCGCCTCAACCCCGGTGCGATCGAGGGCCGTCGGCAGGAGGTCGGCAAGCTGTACAGCGTGTCCGAGTTCGCCGCCGAGATCGCAATCGCTGCGGTCGAGCCCATCCCGGCCGACCACACCAAGCTCGTCGGCGACGTCAGCGGCTTCGGCGCGTAGCGCCCCGGCGCACGCACGCACCCCCGCCGGCGCCGCCCCACCCGCGGACGCCCCGCCCACACCCGACGCCGGCTTCCGCGAAGGCGTAGCGTCGCTTGGGTGACCGCG
>NZ_BACW01000155.1:0-3720 GCF_000333315.1 Curtobacterium sp. B8 | reverse complement strand
ATCGCGCTCGCCTACCCGGTGGGTCGCACGCGTGGTGCCGTCGACCGCCGGGCGGGTGTGGGGCCTCCCGACGGTGGTCGCGGCACTCTGGACCGGGCGCGAGTGGTTCTCGGGGAGCTGGCCCTACGGCGGGTTCGCGTGGGGGCGCGTCGGCCTCTCGCAGTCGCAGGGCCCGTTCACGCACCTGGCCGCGTACTTCGGGGTGCTCGGCCTGACCTTCGTCGTCGTCTACTGCGTCGCGGTCATCGTGTCGCTCGCGCTCGTCGTCCCCACCGAGCTCGGCAGGTCGTTCCGGCCCCCGGTGCGGATCGCGACCGCCGGACTCCTCGTCGGCGCCGTGCTCGCCGTGCCTGCGTGGCCGACCGCGATCGACGGCACGATCCGCATCGAGTCGGTGCAGGGCAACGGGCCGGCGGGCTACTTCGACGGCGCGAGCCCGGGAGAAGTGCTCGCCGCGCAGCTCGCCGCCACCGACGTCGAGGCGAAGGGCGTCGACCTCGTCGTCTGGCCGGAGGCGTCCGCGGAGTTCGACCCGCGGCAGCAGCCGGCCGTGGCGTCGGCGCTCGACTCCGTCGTCACGTCCGTGGGTGCGCCGATCGTCGCTGGCGCGATCACCCAGACGCGGTCCGGCGTGCTCCACAACACCTCGTTCGTGTGGACCGCCGACGGCTGGCAGTCCTCCTACGACAAGAAGCGGCCCGTCCCGTTCGGCGAGTACGTCCCGGACCGGTGGTTCTTCTCGAAGCTCGCACCCTCGCTCATCGGGCTGCTGCAGCGCGACTACACCCCGGGCACCAAGCCGAACGTCCTCAGCGTCGCGGGCATCAAGGCCGGGATCTCGATCTGCTTCGACATCGTCGACGACGGCCTCACGACGGACATGGCTCGTGGGGGAGCGCAGGTCATCCTGGCGCAGACGAACAACGCCGACTTCGACGGCACCGACGAGAACCTGCAGCAGCTCGAGATCGCGCGGATGCGGGCGATCGAGACGGGGCGGTCCCTCGTGAACATCTCGACCGTCGGGGCGTCGCAGGTGATCGACCCGAGCGGACGGACGATCGACAAGGTGCCGGCGTACACCGCCACGTCGATGGTGACGGACGTGCCGCTCGGGACCGGGACGACGCCGGCGACGCTGTTCTCCGGCCCCGTGACGTTGCTCGTGTCGCTCGGGGGGCTGCTCGTGCTGCTCGCGTGCGCTCCGTGGGCGCGGCGTCGGCGTGACGGGCACGGCCGGTGATGACGATCGCGCGCGGGGGGATGGGTCGTCGCCCCGGAACGACGCCGTCGTTGTCGTACGACATCGGCGCCGTCGTTCTTTGCGCCCGCTGAGGATCGCGCGCGCGGGGACGGGTCGTCGCCCCGGAACGACACCGCCGTCGTCGTCGTGCGACGCCGCCGTCGTTCTTTGCGCCCGCTGACGATCGCGCGCGCGGGGACGGGTCGTCGCCCCGGAACGACGCCGCCGTCGTCGTGCGACGCCGCCGTCGTCGTGCGACGCCGCCGTCGTCGTGCGACGCCGCCGTCGTCGTGCGACATCGGCGCCGTGTTCTTTGCGCCCGCTGACGATCGCGCGCGCGGGGTAGCGACACCGCCGTTGTCGTACGACATCGGCGCGGTCGTTCTGCACCGACGTCCCCCGACCGCTGCCACCCCGCCCGCGCACTCCGCACGACGCCGGATCGCGCGACATCCCCGCTCCCGGCGCCGCCCTCTGGGAACGCACTGTGAATGCACGGGTCGAGGAACGAACACTGGTGGAACAGTGTTGTGCAGGGCAGGACGACGAGCGGAAGGAGCACACAGATGGCTGATCGAAGTCTTCGCGGCATGCGACTCGGGAGTCAGAGTCTCCAGAGCGAAGAAGGAGTCGAACTCTCCGACCGGAAGCGCGCCGTCTACCAGGCGGACTCCGGCGAGACCTTCGACGTGATCTTCTCGGCCGAAGCAGAGGTCCCATCGACCTGGTCGGACCCTCGCTCCGGGCGCGAAGGACGTCTGCTCGGTGATGACGGCGTGCCCGTCGAGGTCGCCGAAGAGGACGTCAAGGCACCACGCACCCACTGGGACATGCTGCTCGAGCGGCGCTCCCGTGAGGAACTCGAGGAACTGCTCGAGGAACGGTTGCAGTTCCTCCGCGCCCGCCGCGGAGCCTGACCGACTGATCGACCACCTCGCTGCTGCAACACGGCTGAGGTCGGAAGCACCAAGCAACGCGACGACGCCCGCCACGGGGAACCGAGGCGGGCGTCGTCGCGTGCTGCGGGCTACTTGGTGTCGCCGAGCTCCCGGTCGGTCGCTTCGTCAGCCGCCGCGAGTCGTTGGTCAACGCTCTTGTCGGAGTCCGCCAGCCGCTGGTCGAGGTCGGACTCCGGCACGATGTCGGCCGCGGTCGCATCCGGACGCGGAGCAGCGCCGGCCGCGGTGTTCGCTGCAGCCGTGTTCGCCAGGCTCTCGTTCGCCAGCTTCGAGATCCGCGCGAGGAAGTCAGCTCCGCCTGTGCCGCCGGCCGACGGCGCACCGCCGCTGCGTCCCGCGGTGAAGCCCTCGGCGATGCCGGACAGCGCCTTCGTGAACTCGCTCGGGATCATCCAGAGCTTGTTCGCCGTGCCCTCGGCCAGCTTCGGCAGGGTCTGCAGGTACTGGTAGGACAGCAGCTTCTCGTCCGGGTCCCCGGTGTGGATCGCGTCGAACACCGTCGCGATCGCCTGCGCTTCACCTTCGGCACGGAGCACCTGGGCCTTGGCATCACCCTCGGCCTGGAGGATCGCTGCCTGCCGCTGGCCCTCGGCCTCGAGGATCGCCGACTGCTTCGTTCCTTCGGCCTGCAGGATCGCCGCACGACGGTTCCGTTCGGCTCGGAGCTGCTGCTCCATCGCGTCCTGGATCGACACGGGCGGCTCGATCGCCTTCAGCTCGACGCGGCCGACGCGGATGCCCCACTTGCCCGTCGCCTCGTCGAGGACGACGCGGAGCTGACCGTTGATGTTGTCGCGGCTCGTGAGGGCCTCTTCGAGGTTCAGGCCACCGACGACGTTGCGGAGCGTCGTCGTGGTGAGCTGCTCCACCGCCCCGAGGTAGTTCGCGATCTCGTAGGTCGCGGCCCGCGCGTCCGTCACCTGGAAGTAGACGACGGTGTCGATGGAGACCACCAGGTTGTCCTCGGTGATCACCGGCTGCGGCGGGAACGAGACGACCTGCTCACGCATGTCGATGAGCGGCCGGAGCCGGTCGATGAACGGCACCAGGAGGTTCAGCCCCGGGCTGAGCGTCTTGTGGTACTTCCCGAGGCGTTCGACGATGCCCGCGGTGGCCTGCGGCACGATCCGGATCGCGCGAGCGAGCACGACGATCACGAAGATGACGACGACCAGGATGAGCAGGAGGAGCAGGATCGTCCCCGTTGAGAGGGTCATGAGACGTCTTTCTGGTTGATGCGGACGACGGCGGTCGAGCCTTCGATGGACTCGACGACGACGGGGGTGCCCAGGGCGGGCAGACGATCGGAGGGGTCACCGGCGAGGCGCGCGCTCCAGGTCTCGCCGTTCGCGAGGCGGACCTGCCCGGGCGACGAGGACGTGAAGGCGACGGCCACCGTGCCGGAGAGCCCCACCAGTCCGTCGATGCCGGTGCGGTGCGGGTCCGCGCCGCGGTTCAGCGCGTGCAGGAGCCGCGGTCGGACGAGCAGGAGCAGCAGCAGGGCCAGCGCGGCTGCGA
>NZ_BACW01000156.1:0-2045 GCF_000333315.1 Curtobacterium sp. B8 | reverse complement strand
AGAGGTCATCCTCCACCTGCCGACCGAGTTCCGGCTGGTCTCGCTGAGCGCGACCGTGTCGAACGCCGAGGAGTTCGGTGACTGGCTGCAGACCGTCCGCGGCGACACCGACGTCATCGTCTCCGAGGACCGCCCGGTCCCGCTCGAACAGCACGTCCTCGTCGGCTCGAAGATGGTCGACCTGTTCGACTCCAGCGGCGCAGCAGCCACGAACCGCGTGAACCCCGAGCTCCTCCGCCTGGTCGGGGGAGCGTCCCGGAGCGAGCGGCACGGCGGTGGACACCGCGGCGGACGGGGCCGGGGCGGCTACCACGACCGTCGGGGGCCGCGCACCGAGAAGCTGTACCGCGAGCAGATCGCCCACATGCTCGACGACCGGATGCTCCTGCCGGCGATCTTCTTCGTGTTCAGCCGCGCCGGCTGCGACCAGGGTGTCCGCAACGTCCTCCGCTCGGGACTCTCGCTGACCACCGCGGACGAGCGTCGGGAGATCCGCGAGTCGGCGGAGTACCACTGCCGCACCCTGCTCGACGAGGACCTCGCCGTCCTCGGGTACTGGGAGTGGCTCGAAGGCCTCGAGCGGGGCGTCGCGGCGCACCACGCGGGGCTCCTCCCGGCGTTCAAGGAGGTCGTCGAGGACCTCTTCCAGCGGAAGCTCCTCAAGGTCGTCTTCGCGACGGAGACCCTCGCCCTCGGCGTCAACATGCCCGCCCGCACCGTGGTGCTGGAGAAGCTCGAGAAGTTCAACGGCGAGGCGCGCGTGCCGATCACGCCGGGGGAGTACACGCAGCTCACCGGTCGTGCGGGCCGCCGCGGCATCGACGTCGAGGGTCATTCGGTGATCCAGTGGACCGACGGCCTCGACCCGCAGGCCGTCGCCTCGCTCGCCAGCCGACGCACCTACCCGCTGAACTCGTCGTTCAAGCCGACCTACAACATGGCCGTGAACCTCATCGACCAGTTCGGACGGAGTCGCACCCGCGAAGTCCTCGAGACGTCGTTCGCGCAGTTCCAGGCCGACCGGTCCGTGGTCGACCTGGCGCGCAAGGTGCGGTCGCAGCAGGAGTCCCTCGACGGCTACCGCCAGGCGATGACCTGCCACCTCGGCGACTTCACCGAGTACGCGGCGCTGCGGCGCGAGCTCTCGGACCTCGAGCGCACGAACGTCCCCGGTGGCCGCGAGGCCTCGCACGGTGCCCGCAAGGAACGCCAGGCCGCGATCACCGACGTCCGACGTCGGATGCAGCGGCACCCCTGCCACGCCTGCCCCGACCGCGAAGCCCACGCCCGCTGGGCCGAGCGCTGGTACAAGCTGAAGCGCGCCAACGACAAGCTCGTGCAGCAGATCCGGTCGCGCACCGGCGCCGTCGCCACGACGTTCGACCGGGTGACGGACGTGCTCCTGCAGCTCGGCTACCTCGTCGCGACGGACGACGGCTCCGGCGAGGCCACGGTCGCCGCCGGTGGGCGTCGTCTGCAGCGGATCTACGGCGACCGTGACCTGCTCGTCGCCGAGTGCCTCGAGGCCGGCGTGTGGAAGGAGCTCACGCCCGCGCAGCTCGCCGCGATGGCCTCCACGATCGTGTACCAGCCCCGACGCGAGGACGCCCCCGGAACGGAGCACGCCCTGCCGCGCGGTGCCTTCCGCCCCGCGCTCGACGAGACCCTGACGATCTGGGCCCGCCTCGACGACATCGAGCGGGACGCGCGGCTCGCGGGCTCGCAGCCGCCCACACCGGCGATGGCGGTCGGGATGTTCCGGTGGGCGTCGGGCTCCGCGCTCGACGACGTCCTCCGGACGCTCGACATGCCGGCCGGTGACTTCGTGCGCTGGTGCAAGCAGGTGATCGACCTCCTCGACCAGGTCCGCAACGCGGGCGATCCGGACCTCGCGCAGACCGCGCGGCGTGCGACGGACGCGGTCCGCCGCGGCATCGTCGCCTACGCGACGGTCTGACGGGAGGCCCGGTGCCTGGTTCCGAGTCCGACGTGCGTCCGCAGGACGCCGAGTCCGACGTGCGTAACGCAGGGCGCCGGGTCCGACG
>NZ_BACW01000157.1:0-1169 GCF_000333315.1 Curtobacterium sp. B8 | reverse complement strand
CCCTCGACGAGGTCCCCGTGGTGGCCGTCGTGGTGTCCGGCGTCGTCGGAGCGGCCGGCTGCTGGCTCGCGGTCCGGCACTTCCGGCGGGCGCCGCACCCGATCATGGGGCTCGGGTCGTTCCGGCTCGAGACCTTCCGGGTGTCGCATGCCGGAGGCAGCCTCTTCCGGCTCGCCGTCTCGGCGGTGCCCTTCGTGCTCCCCCTGCTCTTCCAGGACGCCTGGGGGTGGAGCGCGGTGCTCGCCGGGTCCGCCGTGCTCTGGGTCTTCGTCGGCAACCTCGGCATCAAGCCGATGACGACGCCGTTGCTCCGCTGGTTCGGGTACCGGCCGGTCATCATCGTGTCCTCCGCGGTCGCCGCGCTGAGCGTCGTCGCGATGGCCTTCACGACTCCGCAGACGCCGTTCTGGCTGCTCGCCGTGCTCCTCGTGGTGAGCGGTGCGGCGCGGTCGGTCGGCTTCACCGCGTACAACACGATCGCGTTCGCCGACGTCGAGCAGGCGGACATGACACCGGCGAACACCCTGTCGTCGACGCTCCAGCAGACCGCGGCGGGGTTCGGGGTCGCGGTGGCCGCCGTGGTGATCCGGGCGGCTGCGGGGCTCGGCGGGTCGGGGCCCTACGTCGTCGCGTTCTGGGTGATCGCCCTGCTGCTCGTCGTGGCCTGCGTCGAGGGCGTCCTGATGAGCCGGACGGCGGGGGAGACCGTGCGGCCGGCGCGCCGCGTGCGGGTCTGACGCGCCGCCAGCGCGCTGCGCGCGGGGCTCACACGCGCCGCCGGCGCGCCGCGTGCGGGTCTGACGCGCCGCCGGCGTGCCGCCGCTGTCCGTTCGCGACACGGTCACACGCCGGAAACCCGTCCCGCGCTACAGTCTCAGCAACCTGCCGCGGAGGCCGAGTAGTTTCGCTCCGGCAGGGTGACCCGGTACCCCGGACACGACGCCACCCGGAACAGGAAGGCAGCATGGCCGCTCCACAGCAGCTCGGGACGATCGACCCCGACGCCGACGTGCAGCCGACCGCACTGCGTGTCGTCAGCTACAACCTCCGTGAGCACACCGCGAACGGGGAACTCTCGTCCCTGGCCGAGGCCTCGCAGGCCCACGTCCTGTGCGTGCAGGATTGCGACTCGAACGACTTCGCCCGGTCCGTCGGCGGCCTCACGCTTC
>NZ_BACW01000158.1:0-6777 GCF_000333315.1 Curtobacterium sp. B8 | reverse complement strand
TCGCAGGACCCCGATCCCGGTCGGCCTCGAGGTCCGCCTGCCGGACGGGCTCGAACTCGCGACGGAGATCCAGCGCAACGTCTACTTCACGGTCAGCGAACTCCTCACCAACACGACGAAGCACGCCGGGGCCTCGACCGCCGGGGTGTACCTCGGGCTCGTCGTCGACGCCTCCGGGATCTGGTACCTGACGGTCAGCGTCACCGACGACGGCCGGGGCGGGGCCCGCGCCGAGGAAGGCCACGGCATCGCGGGGCTGATGGGCCGGATGCGCGCCCTCGACGGTGAACTGACGGTGTCGAGCCCGGACGGCGGCCCGACCGAGGCCACCGCGCGCATCCCGCTCGGAGCGCTGAACGGGGTCCCGACCGTGCACCGGTAGGCCAGTAGGATCGTCGGCATGAGCGACGGCCCGGGTGCAGCACGCATCCGGGCCGTCGTGGTCGACGACGCCGTGCTCCTCCGAGAGGGGCTGGCCCGTGTGCTCGACGAGGCCGGGATCGAGGTCGTCGCGCAGTACGCCGACGCGGAGTCGTTCCTCCGGACCCTCCCCGACGGCGCACCCGACGTGGTCGTCATGGACGTGCGGATGCCGCCGACCTTCACCGACGAGGGAGTCCGGGCCGCAGTCGAGACCCGTCGGGTCAGTCCGCGCACCGGCGTCCTCCTGCTCTCCCAGTACGTCGAGGCGACCTACGCCGAGGACGTCCTCGCCGCCGGCGCCACCGGCATCGGCTACCTGCTCAAGGACCGGGTGACCCGCCTCGAGGAGATCGACGACGCCGTCCGGCGGATCGCGGCGGGCGGCACGGTCCTCGACCCGGAGGTCGTCACGCAGCTCATGAGCCGACGCCGCGACCCGCTCGCGGCGCTCACGCCGCGGGAGCGCGAGGTCCTCGGGCTCATGGCCGAGGGGCGGACGAACGCGGCGATCGCGCGGGCCCTCGTGATCGGCACCGGGGCCGTCGAGAAGCACGTCTCCAACATCTTCGGCAAGCTCGCGCTCGAGGACACGGGGGAGGACCACCGCCGCGTCCTCGCCGTGCTCGCCTACCTCGGCTGAGCCACGCCCTCGTGACTCGCGTTCCCGCCCCGTTCCTCGCCCTCGCCGCGATGGTCTCCGTGCAGCTCGGCGCCGCGATCGCGAAGACCCGCTTCGACGAGGTCGGGTCGGTCGGGGCCGCGACGCTCCGGCTCGTCATCGGCGCGGTCGTGCTCGCGCTCGTCGTCCGCCCGCGGGTGCGGCACTGGACCCGTGCGCAGTGGACCGGGGCGGTCGCGCTCGGGGTGGCGCTCGCCGGGATGAACCTCTGCATCTACGTCGCCTTCGCGAGCATCCCGATCGGCGTGGCGGTGACGATCGAGTTCCTCGGTCCGCTGGCCCTGTCCCTCGTGCACACGCGGCGCTGGCGAGACGCGCTCTGGGCAGCGCTCGCGCTCGTCGGGGTGGTGCTCCTCGGCGTCGGGCCGTCGGCAGTGACCTCGGTCTCCGGCGTCGTGTTCGCGGTCCTCGCCGCGGGGTGCTGGGCGGGCTACATCGTGATGAACCGGCACGTCGGCCGGGCGATCCCCGGGGTGGACGGCCTGGCGGTGTCCATGCTCGTGGCGATGGTCGTCGCGCTGCCGTTCGGTCTCGGCGAGGCGGTGCGCGGCGTGGGCGACCACCCGTCGCTCCTGCTCGTGTTCACCGCGGTGGCGGTGCTGTCGAGCGTCCTGCCGTACGCCTTGGAGATGCTCGCGCTGCGGCGGATGCCGACGCGGGTGTTCGGCGTGCTGCAGAGCCTCGGACCGGCGATCGCGGCGCTGGCCGGGTTGGTCGTGCTCGCGGAGGGGCTCTCGGTGCTCGAGGTCGGGGCACTCGCATGCGTCACGGCCGCGAGCGTGGGCGTGACCCGGTCGGCGCGCCGCAGGCGCGCCTGAACTCGGACTGGAGGCCCGCACCGCGTTCCGTGCGGACGGAACGCGGGTCGTGCCTCCAGTCCGGGGAAGACCCGCCTACTCGTCGCGGAGGAAGTCCGCGTACGTGGGTTCCGACGACTCACCCGAGAGGAGCGACGGATCGTTGACCCGGCGTTCGACGTAGGCCGAGATGACCTCGGGCGGGGTGAGCACGTGAGCAACCCAGGACGGCACCTCATTCTTCTTCATGGTGGTGCCTCCTCCCAGTACGTTGGTCGCGTGATCGAAAGTCTCGATCATCGAGTTACTTGCAGTACCGGTGTGGCGTAAACGATCCTCGTGATGTCCGCACAAGTCAACGCAGTGCGCTGTGTGGACTCCGGTTCCCGTCAGGACGCGGCTCCGACCCGCCCCGTGGACTCCCGGACGCTGAGCGTCAGCGCCGGTCCCGGCAGCGACGGCAACGGCGCCGGCGCGTCGATCTGGGCGCGCAACAGCGTGGCCGCCCGCTGCCCGAGCTCGACCGTGTCGCGCGTCAGCGACGTGATCGCGGGTCGGACGAGCCGCACCATCGCGGAGTCGTCGAAGGACACGATCGAGACGTCCGCCGGGACGGCCACCCCCATCTCGCTCGCGACGCCGAGCCCCGCGACCGCGAGCACGTCGTTGTCGTACACGATCGCCGTCGGGCGCTCCCGCCGGGAGAGCAGCTCGCGCGTCGCCCGGGCCCCGGCCTCGGCGGAGTAGTCGGTCGGGACGGACAGGGCGTCGTCGAGGTCGCCGGCGGCCGCGAAGGACCGCACCCGCTCGATCCGCATCGCGGTGTGCTCGAACTCGGGCCGACCGGCGACGTGGGCGATGCGCCGGTGGCCGAGGGCGAGCAGGTAGCGGAGCACCGTGTCCGTGGCGTCCGAGTCGTCGATCCAGACGGTGGGAGCGGAGCCCGCGGGCGAGGGGTGTGAGCCGACGACCACCGTCGGCATCCCGAGCTCGGTCAGCAGTGCGAGCCGGGGGTCGTCGCGCCGCGGGTCGATGACGATCACGCCGTCCACCCGGTGTCCGCGCCACCAGTCGCGGTAGGTCGCCAGCTCCTCCTCCGCGTCGCGGGCCACGAGCAGGTTCATGCCGACGTGGGTCCCGGCGAGCCCGAGCTGGATCCCGGAGATGAGGTCGCCGAAGAACGACTCGGTCCCGAGCGTGCGGGCGGGGCGGTTCAGCACGAAGCCGATCGACCCGGCCTTCGCACCGCCGAGGGCCCGGGCAGCGGTGTGCGGCTGCCAGTCGAGCTGCCGGGCGATCTCCTGCACCCGGAGCCGGGTCTCGGCGGACACCCCGGGGCGGTCGTTCAGCGCGAACGACACGGCACTGATGGACACCCCGGCACGCGCTGCGATGTCGGCGATCGTCGTCCGGCGTTTCGGGGGCACGCCTTGACTATAGCGTTTTAGTCGTGCATCGTCGCTGCCACGCGGTGGTTCGGCGACAGGAACTGAACCGTTTGAGCACGATGACGAAGGAGTCACACCCCATGAGGACCACGACACGAACGCGGAGCACCGGCCTCGGCCTGCTCGCGACCGCGGCCGCCGCAGCACTCGTCCTGACCGGCTGCTCGAGCGGCAGCGGTGCGGCGAGCGCGGGCAGCGGGAAGATCGACGGCACCATCACGCTCCAGACCTGGGCGCTCACGCCGACCTACACGGACTACCTCGACGGCGTGATCAAGGGGTTCGAGCAGGAGCACCCCGACGCGAAGGTCAAGCTCCAGGACCAGCCCGGCGACGGCTACGCGGACAAGGTGCTGAGCCAGGCGTCGTCGAACACGCTGCCGGACGTCATCAACCTCCCGCCGGACATCGCCCTGCCGCTCGCGAAGCGCGGGTTCCTCCAGGACGTGTCGAAGGACGACCCGAAGCTCGCGAGCACCTACGTCTTCGGTGCGCTCGACTCGTACGAGTACAAGGGCCTCGACGGCACGTACGGGTACCCCTGGTACCTCAACACCGACGTCGACTACTGGAACAAGTCCATGTTCGACAAGTGCGGCCTCGACGCGGACAACCCGCCGAAGACCACGGACGACCTCTTCACGCAGGCGAAGACGATGCACGACAAGTGCCCGGACGACTACCTGATGAGCCGCAAGCCCGGCCTCGGTGACTTCACCCTCGCCGGCGTCAAGGTGCTCAACAGCGACGGCACGAAGTTCACCTTCGCCGACTCCTCGAAGGCCGCCGACCTCATCGGCCGCTACAAGGAGGCGTACCAGGACGGCTACATGCCGTCGAACGTGCTGAACAGCGACTACCTCGGCAACTCGACACTCTTCACGCAGCAGAAGGTCGCATGGACCACCGGTGGCGCCACGGCACTGTCCGACATGGTGAAGAACAACCCGTCGCTCAAGGGCAACGTCACCGTGAGCCCGGCACTCGACACCCCGCCGCTGTACGTGCAGGGCCTGTCCGTCTCGTCGAAGTCGAAGCACCTCGCCACGGCCGAGGCCTTCGCCCAGTACATGACGAACGCCAAGAACCAGGAGGCCTTCGCACACCTGGTCAACATCTTCCCGTCGACCACGTCGTCGCAGTCCGACCCGTACTTCTCGAAGGACGACGGCACCGTGAACGGCAAGGCCCGCGTGCTCGCGAACGAGGCACTCAAGCAGGCGAAGGTCCTCAACCCGGTCGAGGCGAACTCCGCGATGACGGACTTCCTCGACCAGCAGATCGCCCTCGCCATGAAGGGCCAGGTCTCGCCGGAGCAGGCGCTCCAGACGGCGCAGACGAAGATGAACTCGCTCCTGGCCAACGGCTGATGCGCGCCAACCGCTGGTTCACGCCCTGGCTGCTCGTCCTGCCGGCCCTCGTCTGGCTGCTCGCGTTCAGCCTCTGGCCGTCGATCAACACCGTCCGGCTGTCGTTCACGAACGCCAGCCCCCTCGGGGGTGTGAGCCAGTGGGTGGGCGTCAGGAACTTCCAGACCCTCCTCGCTGATCCGCAGGTGTGGGAGGCGCTGCTCAACAGCGTCATCTACATGGCGATCTGCCTGCCGCTGCTGACCGTGCTGCCCCTGCTCATCGCGGTCCTCGTGCAGCAGAAGCTCCCCGGCATCGCGTTCTTCCGGACCGCGTACTACACGCCGGTCATCGCCTCCGCGGTGGTCGTCGGCCTCATCTGGAACTGGATCCTCGACGACCGCGGGGTGGTCAACGAGATCGTGAAGGCGCTCGGCGGTGCGGGCATCCCGTTCCTCACCGATCGGTGGCTGCTGCTCGTCAGCGCGATCAGCCTGACGGTCTGGAAGGGCCTCGGGTACTACATGATCATCTTCCTCGCCGCCCTCGGGAACGTCGGCAAGGACCTCCACGAAGCCGCCGCGCTCGACGGCGCCGGTGCCGTGCGGCGGTTCTGGTCGGTCACGATGCCGGGCGTCCGCGGGACGATGACCCTCGTCGGCATCCTCGTGTGCGTCAGCGCGCTCCGGGTGTTCAGCGAGCTCTACATCCTCACCAACGGCACCGGTGGGCCGGGCGGGCAGGACAACTCGCTCGTCATGCTCATCCAGCAGTACGCCCGCGGCTTCACCGGCAACCTCGGCTACGCATCCGCCCTGAGCCTCCTGCTCTTCGTCGTGACGCTCGTCCCGATGCTCGCCCTCGCCCGCATGAACAGCAAGGCCGACAAGTGACCAACACGACCAACACCACCGAGCCGGTGATCGGGGGCGCCGCCGGCGCGGCCGCCCCCGCGCCGGACGTGACCGGCGCGACGGATGCGCACCGCGCCTCCAGGCCGAACGCACGTGACGGACGTGACGGACGTGACGGCGACGGCCGTCGACGGCGCCGAGTCGTCTGGGGTGTGATGTCGACCCGCGAGAAGGTGGTCCGCTACGTCCTGCTCGTCGTGGTCCTCTTCATCACGATCGGCCCGTTCCTGTGGCAGTTCTCGACGTCGCTCAAGGGCGCCGGCGAGGACATCTACACCGCGAACCCGTCGTTCATCCCCTCCGAGCCGACCATCGAGAACTACCTCAAGGTGGCAGCGGCGATCCCGGTCTGGCGGTACATCGGCAACTCGCTGCTCGTCGCCGCGATCGACGTGTTCGGGAACATCGTGTTCGCGACGCTCGCCGGGTTCGCCCTGGCCCGCCTGCAGTGGCGCTTCCGCAAGGTCGTGCTCGGGCTGTTCCTCGCCACCCTGGTACTGCCGGGGGAGGCCACGATCATCAGCCAGTTCGTCACCGTGAAGGACCTCGGGCTCGCCGACAACCTCGTCGGCGTCGCGCTGCCCGGCATGACCGCGGCGCTCAACGTCCTGCTCATGTTCAACGCGTTCCGGCAGATCCCCGAGGAGATCGACCAGGCCGCGGTCATGGACGGCGCGAACGCGATGCAGCGCCTCCGGTACATCTCGCTCCCCGCGGTGCAGGGCACCATCGCGGTCATCGCGATCTTCTCGTTCATCGGGGCGTGGGACGACTTCCTCTGGCCGCTCATCGTGCTGCAGTCGCCCGAGAACCTCACCCTCACCGTCGGGCTGCAGTACCTGCAGGGCACGTTCGCCACCGACCAGCGGATGATCGCCGCCGGGACCATGATCGCGTTCATCCCGATCGCCGTGATCTTCGCCGTCCTGCAGCGCTTCTTCTTCAAGGGCGTCGAAGAGGGCGGAGTGAAGGGCTGATGCGCTTCGGCGTCAACTACACGCCCTCGGTCGGCTGGTTCCACTCCTGGCTCGACTTCTCGGCGTCCGACACCGCCCGCGACCTCGAGGCGATCGCCTCGCTCGGCGCCGACCACGTTCGGATCTTCCCGCTGTGGCCGGTCGTCCAGCCGAACCGGACGCTCATCCGGCCGCAGGCGCTGCGGGACGT
>NZ_BACW01000159.1:0-3099 GCF_000333315.1 Curtobacterium sp. B8 | reverse complement strand
CCCGGTCACGTCCCCGACCCGACCATCGGAAGCCGCATGACCACAGCCCTGTACCTGCTCCGGCGCGTGCTGCAAGCACTCGCCGTGGTCCTCATCGTCACGATCGTCGTGTTCTGCCTGCTGCACGCCCTGCCGGGCGGACCCGCCCGCGGCGTCCTCGGCGTCTCCGCGACGCCGGCGCAGATCGCCGCCTTCAACCAGTCCCAGGGACTCGACCAGCCGCTGCCCGTGCAGTACCTCCGGTTCCTCGGTCGTCTGCTCACCGGCGACATCGGCATGTCGTACACGCTCAACGAACCGGTCTCGCAGCTCATCGCCGAGCGCCTGCCGAAGACCCTCGTGCTCACCGGGATGTCCGCCGTCCTCGGGCTCGTCATCGCGATCCCCGTCGGCATGTGGCAGGCCGTGCGCCGCAACGGTGCCGTCGACTACGCCGCCACCGCGCTGGCGTTCGTGTTCTACTCGACGCCCGCGTTCTTCCTCGGGCTGCTCCTCATCATCGTGTTCAGCCAGCAGCTGCCGTGGCTGCCGGCGCAGGCGCCGAGCGGCACCACCCTCGCCGAGGTCTTCCAGGACCCGGCCGGCCTCGTGCTGCCGGTGGTCACGGGCGCACTCGCGATGATCGCCGTGTTCAGCCGGTACATGCGGGCGTCGACGCTCGAGAACCTGCAGGAGGACTACGTGCGCACCGCCCGGGCCGGTGGCGCGTCGACGGTGACCATCCTCCGGCGGCACGTCTTCCGGAACTCCCTGACCCCGGTCGTCGCGATGCTCGGGTACTACCTGCCCGTGCTGTTCGGCGGCGCGCTCGTCACCGAGCAGCTCTTCAACTACCCCGGCATGGGTCTGCTGTTCTGGAACGCCGCGCAGACCTCGGACTACCCGACCCTGCTCGGCTGCGTCCTCGTCATCTCGATCGCGACCGTGGTGGGCACGCTGCTCGCCGACGTCGCGCAGTCCGTCATCGACCCGCGAACGAAGGCGAGCCGCGCATGAGCGTCGTCACGTCCCTCATCGACACTGCGCCCACCAACGACGGGATGGGAGTCCGCGCATGAGCGTCGTACAACTGGCACCCGAAGCCCCGGGCGCCCCCGTCACGGTCGCATCGACTGGCTGGCGGCTCGCCGCCCGGCGCTTCCGCCGCAACACCCTCGCGGTGATCGGCCTCGTCGTCATCGTCGTGGTCGTGCTGTTCTGCTTCGTCGGTCCGTTCCTGTACCCGACCGACCAGACCCACACCCAGTTGGACCAGGTGAACCTCGCCCCGGGTGCCGCGCACCTGCTCGGCACCGACGCCGTCGGGCACGACGTCCTCGGCCGCCTCATGTTCGGCGGGAAAGTGTCGCTCTTGGTCGGCATCGCCGCGGGCATCCTGGCGACGGTCGTCGGGACGCTCTGGGGCTCGGTCGCCGGGTACGTCGGCGGTTGGGTCGACGCCGTCATGATGCGGGTCGTCGACGCCGGCATCGCGATCCCCGCGCTCTTCATCCTGCTCGTCATCTCGGCGATCACGACCCCCGGTGTCTGGGGACTCATCGTGATCCTCGGGCTGGTCTCGTGGCTCGTGCCCTCCCGACTCATCCGCGCCGAGACCCTGACGCTGAAGAACCGCGACTACGTCCTCACCCTCCGCGCCATCGGCGGCTCCCACGCCCGCGCGATCGGTCGGCACCTGCTGCCGAACTCGGTGTCGACGATCGTCGTCGCGGCGACGTTCCAGGTCGCAGACGCGATCCTGCTCGTGGCGTACGTCTCGTACCTCGGTCTCGGTGTCCAGGCACCCGCGACCGACTGGGGCGGGATGCTGTCCGCCGGGCTGACCTCCGCCTACTCCGGGCGGTGGTGGCTCATCGTCCCGCCGGGACTCGCCGTGATCCTCGTCGTCTGCGCGTTCAACGCGGTGGGCGACGGGCTCCGGGACGCCTTCGACGTGAGGGGCCGCTGATGTCCATCCTGACCACCACCGACCTCGGGATCACCTTCGCCACCGAGTCCGGCACCGTCGACGCCGTCCGCGGGGTCACCCTGCACGTCGAACCCGGGGAGACGCTGGCGCTCGTGGGGGAGTCCGGCTCCGGCAAGTCGACCGTCGCGCTCGCCGCGATGGGCCTGCTGTCCGGCAACGCCACCGCCACGGGCAGTGCCGTCGTCGACGGCCACGAGGTGGTCGGCGCCCCCGAGCCCGCCCTCCGGTCGCTCCGCGGATCCACGGTCTCCATGGTCTTCCAGGAGCCCGCCACCGCCCTCGACCCCCTCACCCGGGTCGGCGCGCAGATCGCCGAGGTCATCCGGAACCACCAGGACGTGTCCGCGACCGACGCGGCGGCGCGCGCGGTCGAGCTCCTCGAACGGGTCGGCATCCCCTCGCCGGCGGCGCGTGCGAAGGCGTACCCGTTCGAGCTGTCCGGTGGGCAGCGGCAGCGGGTGGTCATCGCCATGGCGATCGCGAACCGGCCGAAGCTCCTCATCGCGGACGAGCCCACGACCGCGCTCGACGTGACCGTGCAGGCCGAGATCCTCGAGCTGCTCCGCGGGCTCGCCGCCGACACCGGCACGGGCGTGCTGCTCGTCACGCACAACATGGGCGTCGTCGCGGACTTCGCGGACCGGGTCGCGGTGATGCTGCAGGGGGAGATCGTCGAGACCGGCCCGGTCGAGGACGTCCTGCTCCGCCCGCAGCACGACTACACGAAGCGGTTGCTCGCGGCGGTGCCGCGGCTGACGGTGGCGTCGGACCCGACGGGCACGTCGTCCGCGTCGTCGGCTCGGTCCGATCAGGCCGGGAGGCGCGACACGGCCCCGGTGGTCGACCTGCGGGACGTCTCGGTGACGTTCGGGCGCGGGGCACGCGCCGTGCACGCGCTGCGCGGCATCGACATCGCCGTCCACGCCGGCGAGACCGTCGGGCTCGTCGGGGAGTCCGGCTCGGGGAAGTCGACCGCCGCCCGCGTGGCCCTGGGGCTCGTCCGGCCGACCGCGGGCAGCGTGCACCTGTTCGGCACCGACCTCGTCCGCTCCCGCGGTCGCGCCCGTCGCGCGCTGCGGTCCGGGATCGGTGTGGTCCTCCAGGACCCGGTCGCCTCGCTCGACGCTCGG
>NZ_BACW01000160.1:0-23223 GCF_000333315.1 Curtobacterium sp. B8 | reverse complement strand
GGGCGTTGAGGACTGGTTGCGGGGCTCAGCCCGAGGAGGCTTCCGGGACGCTCGCGTTCGGCTAGGCGGGGCGGGCGTTGTTCGGCGGGCACGGTCCCATCTTCGCAGGCCGACTCATGCGGGTGCTCCGGCCGGCTGCTCCCGGTACGCGCGCCACCCGCCGTGGTGGGTGATGTCCTCCGCGCCCTCGACCGCGTACGGCTCGACGAGGAACCCGGTGACGTCCGAGCCGTCGTCGAGCGTCACGGTCCCGATCGTCATCGGCGCGGGCAGTGCGGCGACGAAGGTGGCGAAGCCCCGCGCGGGCAGGCGCCAGACCTCGCCCGCGATGCCGGTCGCCGTGGCGGTGGTCGCGGTGTCGGTGGGCGTCTCGTCGGGGCGCTGGACCAGTCCGGGCTTCGGCGGCACCGTGTCGAGCGCGTACAGCCGGTAGTCCGGGGCCGTGCGGACCTCGCGCACGAAGGTGCCGCCGGCCGCGACGAGCTGCCCGTTGAGCGGCTCGTCCCGGAGGTGCGCGCCGACGACGAGCAGGTCGACGGTCGGGTCCGCGAACGCCGCGGCGAGGGCCGCGAGGCGGCGGTCGGTGAACGCCGGGCCGGTGAGCATCACCCCGAACGGCAGCCCGTCGACGAACCCGGCGGGGACGGCGATCGAGGCCATGTCGAGCAGGTTCGCGAAGTTCGTGTAGCGACCCATCCGGCTGTTCGCGCCCACCGGGTCGGCGGCGACCTCGGCGAGCGTCGGGTGCCACGTCGTCGTCGGGGTGAGGAGCGCGACGGTGCCGTCGAGGGCGGCGCGTCCGGCCGCCCCGAGCGTGTCGAGGCGCTCCTGGTCGGCGAAGAGCTCCGCGGCGGTGGGGCGGGCGCCGCCGAGCACGATCGACGCGACGGTCGGGTCGAGGTCCTCGCCGACCCGGTCGCGGTGCGCGTCGATGTGCGCGCCGACCGCCGCGTACCGCTCGGCCACGAACGCGCCGTCGTAGAGCAGGGTCGCGGCGTCGAGCAGCGGGGCGATGTCGACCTCGACGACCTCGTGCCCGAGGGCCCGGAACCGGTCGACGGCCCGCTCGAACGCCGACGCCCAACCCGGTGCCAGGCCCTCGAGCTGTGACGGCAGGGGCACGGCGATGCGGGGGACGGCGGGCAGGTCGGCCAGCGCGAGGTCGGCGCGGGCGAGGGGGTCGCGGCCGTCCGGTCCGGCCATCAGCTCGGCGGCGGTCCGCGCGAGGTCGAGGGACCGTGCGAACACGGTGACGCAGTCCTGCGACCGGCAGGCCGGCACGACACCGGTGTTCGGGACGAGCCCCTTGGTCGGCTTCACCCCGACGAGGTGACCGAGCGCCGCCGGGACCCTGCCGGAGCCGGCGGTGTCGGTGCCGAGTGCGAAGTCGACGATGCCGAGCGCGACCGCGGTGGCGGAGCCGCTCGACGACCCGCCGGAGATCCGCGTCGGGTCCCATGCGTTCCGGACGGCGCCGAAGGGGGACCGTGTGCCGACGAGGCCGGTGGCGAACTGGTCGAGGTTCGTCTTGCCGACGACGACCGCGCCGGCGGCCCGGAGCCGGGCGACCGCGGTGGCGTCCTCGTCCGGTGTGTACGCGTAGGACCGGGCGGCCGCGGTGGTCGGCAGGCCGGCGACGTCGATGTTGTCCTTCACCGCGAAGAGCAGTCCGGCGAGGGGGAGCGACGGGTCGACGGCCGACGCCTCGGCAGCGACGTCCGCCCGGTCACGCAGCGCGATCCAGACCTCCGGTCGGTCGACGGCTCCGATCCGGTCGAAGGCGTCGTGCACCCGAGCAGCCGCGTCGCGGGCCCCGCTCACGCCGCCGCTCCGATCGCGGCGAGGACCTGCCCCGGCGCCACCTGGTCGCCCGGCTTGATGTAAGACCTCCAACACGTGTCCCTCCACCGGGGGGTGCACCATCGACTCCATCTTCATCGCCTCCACGGCCAGCAGCTTCTGGCCCTCGTCCACGCGGTCGCCGGGGCGGACGTCCACCTGCCACACCGTCGAGGTGAACGGCGCGGTCACCGCGGTCGCGCCGGCCGGCAGGACCACCTCGTCGGGGAGCACCACGGCGGGCTCGTCGCGGACGTCGAACTCGCCGGAGGCGCGCCAGCGCTCCTTCTCCTCGTCGAACGCCCGGGCCTGCTGTGCGCGGAAGTCGGCGATGGACGACGCGTTGGACGCCAGGAACCGGTTGTACGAGGCGATCGAGAACTCGCCGTCGACGGTCTCGAAGTGCCCGCGTCCGGCGTCCGTCTCGGCGCGGAGCTCGAGCAGCTCCTCGGCCCCGACCGGGTACCACTCGATCCGGTCGAAGAACCGCAGCGCCCACGGGTCCTCCTGGAACAGCCCGCCGCGGCGGAACCGGTTCCAGATCTGCACGGTGCGGCCGACGAACTGGTAGCCGCCCGGCCCCTCCATGCCGTAGATGCAGAGGTACGCGCCGCCGATGCCGACCGAGTTCTCGGCGGTCCAGGTCCGCGCGGGGTTGTACTTCGTCGTGACGAGCCGGTGCCGGGGGTCGAGCGGTGTCGCCACCGGGGCGCCGAGGTACACGTCGCCGAGGCCGAGCACGAGGTAGCTCGCGTCGAACACGGTGCGGAACACGTCGTCCACGCTGTCGAGCCCGTTGATCCGCCGGATGAACTCGATGTTCCACGGCGTCCACGGTGCGTCGTCCCGCACACCCGCCATGTACCGCTCGATCGCCAGCCGGGTCGCCGGGTCGTCCCACGACAGCGGCAGCTTCACGGTCCGTGAGGGTACGACGAGCTGGTCGGTCGGCGGGATCTCGTCCTCGAGCTCACGGAGGAGCCCGGCCATGGTGCTCGCCTTCAGCACGCTCGTGTCGGTGTGCACCTGCAGGGACCGGATGCCGGGCGTGACGTCGACGATCCCCGCCGGTGCCTCCTCCTGCAGCTTCGTCATGAGCGCGTGCACCCGCATGCGCAGTGCGATGTCGAGCGTCATGTCGCCGTACTCGACGAGGACGTTGTCGTCGCCGTCGCGCCGGTACGCGACGCTCGGACGTGCGTCCGTCGCGTCGAGGCGCGCCAGGACGCCGTCGTCGCCGTCACCCCCGGTGCGCGGCACCGACCGGGAGGCACGGTGCGCGTCGAGCGCGGCGGCGTCGGCCTCGCGGACGGGGACGAACCGCACCGTGTCACCGGGGCGGAGCTGGCCCAGCTTCCAGAGATCGCCGCTGGCGACGACCGCGGGGCAGACGAACCCGCCGAGCGAGGGGCCGTCCGGTCCGAGGATGATCGGGGTGTCCCCGGTGAAGTCGATCGCACCGACGGCGTACGGGGTGTCGTGGATGTTCGACGGGTGCAGCCCCGCCTCACCGCCGTCCGTCCGCGCCCAGCCCGGACGGGGGCCGATCAGCCGGACCCCCGTGCGTGCGGAGTTGTGGTGGACGACGTAGTCGGTGGCATAGAAGACGTCGAGGTCGTCGCGCGTGAAGAAGTCGGGGGCGCCGTGCGGGCCCTCGGTGACCGCGACCTCCCACGCGTCGGTCAACGCCGTGCGGCGGTCGGCCGGGGTCGGGCCGCCGACGAGGCCGAGCCGGGCACCCGCGGGGAACGCCGGGTGCGGGGCGTCGGCGTCCGGTGAGCCGGGCCGCAGGACGTCCCCGGCCAGGAGCGCACGGCCGGCGTGACCGCCGAACCCGCCGAGGGTGAACGTGGCGGTCGAGCCGAGGTACTGCGGCACGTCGAACCCACCGCGCACCGCCAGGTAGGCCCGGAGCCCCGGGCCCACCGCGGTCCCGACGGCGATGGTCTGTCCGGCGGCGACCTCGACCGGCTCCCACATCGCGACGGTCTCGCCGTCGAGCGTCACCGGCACCGGGGCGCCCGTGACCGCGACCACGGCGCTCGCCGAGAAGCGGAGGGTCGGTCCGGACGCGGTGACCTCGAGCGCGGGTGCGCCGTCCGGGTTGCCGACCGCCCGGTTCGCCTCGGCGAAGGACGCGCCGTCGAAGGGGCCGCTCGGCGGGACACCGACCTGCCAGTACCCGGTGCGGCCGGGGAGGTCCTGGATCATCGTCATGGTGCCGGGCACGACGACGTCGATGCGGGGGTCCGGGTCCTCGGTCTCGTCGAGCGTCGACGTCGAGTGCGTCGCGGTCCGCAGCTCGAGGTCGTCGGTGAGTGTGCGGAGGAGACCGGCGTTCGTCACGATCCCGTCGATCCGGGTGTCTGCGAGCCCGTCGCGGAGCAGGTCGAGGGCGTCGTCGCGGGTCTCGCCCGTCGCGATCACCTTGGCGAGCATCGGGTCGTAGAAGGCGGACACCTCGGAGCCGGTCTCGACCCACCCGTCGACCCGGAGGCCGGCACGGTCCGGGAAGACGGCCTGGGTGACGAGCCCGCTCGACGGCAGGGAGCCCTTCGCCGGGTCCTCGGCGTACACCCGGGCCTCGACCGCGTGACCGTCCGGCGTCCACTCGCGCTCGAACACGTCGTCGCCGATGCCGGCGGCGCCGTCACGGGCGAGCCGCAGCATGAGCTCCACGAGGTCGACGCCGAAGACCTCCTCGGTCACGGGGTGCTCGACCTGCAGGCGCGTGTTGACCTCGAGGAAGGACGCCTCCTCGCGCACCGGGTCGTAGACGAACTCGACGGTCCCCGCGCTGCGGTACCCGACGCTCTCGGCGAGCCGACGGGCGGACGTGTGCAGTGCCTCCCGGACGGATCGGGGGAGTGCCGGGGCCGGCGCTTCCTCGATCACCTTCTGGTTCCGGCGCTGGAGCGAGCAGTCGCGGTCGCCGATCACGGCGACGCGACCCTCGCCGTCACCGAAGAGCTGGACCTCGACGTGGCGCGCCGGCCGGACGAGCCGTTCGAGGAAGATCCCGGCCGAGCCGAAGGCGGCGGCCGCGGTCCGTTCGACACTCGCGTACGCCGTACGGACCTCGTCGAGCGTCGCGCACGCCTGCATGCCGATGCCCCCGCCGCCCCCGGTGGCCTTGAGCATGACCGGCAGGCCGATGCGTCCGGCCTGGTCGACGGCGTCCTCGACGCTCGCGAGCAGGCCCGTGCCGGCGAGCATCGGGACGCCCGCGGCGGCTGCGAGTTCGCGTGCGGTGTGCTTGGCGCCGAACTGGACGATCTGGTCGGCGGTCGGGCCGACGAAGCGGATGCCGGCCGCCTCGCAGGCAGCGGCGAACTCGGTGTTCTCGGAGAGGAAGCCGTAGCCGGGGTGGACGAGTCCGGCGCCGGTGTCGACCGCGGCCTGGACGACCGCCTCGATGCGCAGGTACGACTCGCGAGCGGGCGCGGGGCCGAGCCGGACCGCGGTGTCGGCCTCGCGGACGTGCGGGGCGGCGCGGTCGGCGTCCGAGTAGACGGCGACGGTACGCATGCCGAGCGCCTTCGCGGAGCGGATCACGCGGCGGGCGATCTCACCGCGGTTGGCGACGAGGACGGTGTCGGTGGAGAGCGGGGGTGTCACGGTGTCGGTCCCGGTGGGGTCGGGCGCGGTGGTCACGGCTGGACCACGATCATGCGCAGCGGCGTGCAGGAGAAGTCGTTGCAGGGGTTGTTCATCTGCGGGCAGTTGGACACGATCACGAGGACGTCCCGCTCGGCCCGGATCGCGACGCGCTTCCCGGGGGCGCTCATGCCGTCGACGATGCCGAGGGCGCCGTCCTCCTCGACGGGGACGTTCATGAACCAGTTGAGGTTCGACACGAGGTCGCGGGCACCGAGCCCGTGGCGGCCGGCCTCGGCGAGGAAGTTCTCGCGGCAGCCGTGCTGGTACTGCGTGTGGTGGCCGTAGCGGAGCGTGTTCGACTCCTTCGAGCACGCCCCGCCGATCGTGTCCTGCCGGTCGATCTCGTTGCCGACGACCGTCATGAGCGGCCGGCCCTCGTTCGACATGAGGACCGTGCCGGTGCGGACGTAGGCGTTGCCCTGGGCGACGAGGGTGTCGGGCACGCTGTACCGCTCGTCTGGGTCGGACGCGTCGTAGAGCAGGCAGTCGGCGCTCTGGTTGCCGCCGACGTCCACGATCGTGAGGACCTCGCCGGCGCGGACCACGGCGGACCAGGGTGCGAGCGGTGCCACCCGGTCGTCGCGGACGACGGTTCCGGGGACGAGGGACGTGCCCCAGTCGAGCGGTACGTCGGGCGCATGGACAGCGCCGACGGGGACGGAGGTGGTCAGGGTCGCGGTCATCACAGGCCTCGCGCTTCCGCGTAGTCGATCGAGTTGAGGTGGGCGCGGTGCAGCTCGGGCGTCGCCGTGGCCCGCGGGTCCGTCGCCGCCGTGGCCGACCCGCGCCAGGCGTGCACCCGGAGCGGACCGACGGTGTACCCGGGGCGGGGGTCGAGCGGGTGCGCGACGTTCGCCACGAGGACGAGCAGCGGCAGCTCGGCGACGAGGGTGACGTGACGGTCCGGCCCGGCGGAGCCCGTCGGCGTCAGGGTGCCGTCCGGCTCGACGTGGACGCCCTGGAAGAACGAGACGCTCGGCGGCAGGTCCCGCTTCGACAGGCCGTGCTTGGCCGCGGCCTTCGCGAACAGGGAGCGGCCGCTCGGGCTCGGTCCCTCGGGAGCGGCGTCGCCGTACTTCTCGTCGTTCCACGCGTCGGTCGACGTCCCGCAGAAGGCGTCGTGCTGCCCGGACGTGTCCTCGACGATGCTCGCGAGGACGCGTCCGTCGGCGCTGAGGAGCGGCGATCCCTGCCCGAGGTACGCCTGCCACGGGATCTTCTGCGTGTCCGCGACGTTCAACCGCTCCCACGGCTCGAGGGCGTTGAACACGAGGACGTTCGCGCACGCGTCGCCGGTCGGGTCGTCGAACCGGAACCGGGTGCCCCGCGCGAGCACCCGGTGCGTGTAGCCACCGGGGGCCACCGTCTCGGCCCACACCAGTTCGGTCGGGTCGACGCCCTCAGGGGTGAACGGGGACGTGGACGCGGGGAGGTACGGCATCCAGTCGGAGGTCGCGCCGCCCTGGGCCCGGGCGTCGGAGCGCGAGGCGGTCACGCTGTCGGTCTGGTGGAGGTCACGCACGGTGGTGCCTTTCGGTGGTGCGGGTGCTGTGGGGGTGCGGGCGGCGCCGGAGGGGCCGGTGCCGGGTGCCGTCAGGCGTCGACCGGGGTGGGGGCGGTCTGCGGCACCTCCGCGAGGGTGAGCGGACCGTGTGCCCGGTGGCGCCAGGAGGACCACGCCCAGCCGATGAGCAGCACCGCGCCGATGAACAGCAGCGCGCTGTACTGCAGCCACCACGAGTTCCCGGTGAGGTCGTAGATCTCCGGACGGGGCCAGATCAGGTTGACCGCCATGCCGATCTGGAAGAGCACGGCGAGGGCGTTGAGCGGGATGCCCCAGCGGCCCAGCGTGAACAGCGGCTTCCCGTCCTCGTCGACCCCGGTCGGCAGTCCGGTGCGACGGGTGCGGATGCGCTCGACGAGGAGCGGCCCCGTGACGCCGAGGTACGCGAGGTAGAGCATCGCGATGCAGAGGCTCGACAGGGCGGTGAAGATCGCGGACTGGCCGATGTTCACCGCGAGGGCCAGCCCGGCGCCGACACCGACGACGATCGACGCGGCGATCGGGGTGCCCGTCCGCGGCGAGACCCGGGACAGGACGCGGTGGAACGGCAGCGCGCGCTCCCGGGCCATCGAGTAGACCATCCGGGCACCGGCGGTCTGGACGGCGAGCGTGCAGGCGAACACCGCGACGGCCACGCAGCAGAGCAGCAGGCGACCGAAGACGTCACCGAGGGTCGAGGTGATCACCCACGCGAGTCCCTGGGCGGCGAGCTTGCCGTCGGTCAGGCTCGGTGCGGCGACGAGCGCGCCGATGATGAGCAGGCCGCCGCCGAGGCCCGAGACGGTGAGGGCACGGACGATCGTCTTCGGGGTGGTGCGGCGCGGGTTGTGGGTCTCCTCGGCCAGCTCGCCGGCGGAGTCGAACCCGACCATGACGTACGCGGCCATGAGCGAGGACGCCAGGAACGCCCACACGTACGGCTCGGTGCTCGTCGAGCCCTCGGTCGAGAACACCACGGCCGGGGAGCGGTGCGGCAGGACGAACAGGGCGGCGATGAGGACGACGACCCCGACGATCTCCACGAGGACGCCGAAGCTCGTCACGCGGGCCATGAACCGGACGCTCACGATGTTCACGACCGTCGTCAGCACGAGCATCACCAGCCCGAGCACCACCGCGTTCGCGGCACCCGTCGGCGAGGCGACCGAGGCGTTCGCCCCCGGGCCCCCGACGATCTGGAAACCGTTCCAGATCGACGGCAGGACCGCCTGCACGGCGATGGCGGCGACGGCGACGGTCAGGATCTGCCCGATGATCATCGTCCAGCCGGTGAACCAGCCGAAGCGGGCACCGGCGAGGCGGCTCGACCACTGGAAGATCGCGCCGGAGATCGGCCAGCGCGCCGCGAGCTGCGCGAAGTTGAGCGCCACGAGGAGCTGGCCGGCGAAGACGAGCGGCCACGCCCAGAAGAACGCGGCGCCGCCGAGCATGAAACCGAGACCGAACAGCTGGAACACCGTGGTCAGGATCGACACGAACGAGAACCCGGCGGCGAAGGACGAGAACGACCCGACACCGCGGTGGAGCTCCTGTTCGTAGCCGAGGGCGGCGAGGTCGGAGGCGGCGGTGGACGGGCCGGCGGCGGGGCCGGAGGACGTGGTGGCGCGTGGTGCGTGGAGCGGAGCTTCGGGAGAGCGCATGGCTGCAGGACCTTTCGCGGCAGTACCTGTCGGGCGACAGGTAGTACGAGTGTCGTGCGGCGCTGTGTCGGCCCCGTTGCCCGTCTGTTTCGTCCTCGTGTCGTGCGCGCCCGGCATGTAAACAGTGCGCGACGACAGAGGGAGGACGGTGCCGGCTGGCACCGTCCTCCCTCGCGGGCTCGGTCGGCGCGCCCCGCGCAACGCTCCGCGTTGCCGCCCAGCGGGACGCGCCCGTCCGTCATCCGGTCGCGTCAGCGACCGCCGCTCACGCGGTCGTGTCCTCCAGTGCGTCGAGCGCCGCGACGTCCTCCGCCGACAGCACGAAGTCCACGTCCGCGTTCTCCGCGATCCGGGACGGCGTCGTCGACTTCGGCAGCGGCAGCACGTCACGCTCGAGCAGGTAGCGGATCGCGACCTGTGCGACGGACTTGTCGTACTTCGCGGCGATCTCTGCGATCGTGCCGTTCTCGAGCAGCCCACCGGTCGCGAGCGGCGAGTACCCCTCGGTGAGGATGTCGTGCTCGCGGTCGAACGCGGTCGTCGCGTCCTGCGTGTTCCCGACGAACCAGCGGATCTGGTTCGCGTGCGGCACGACGTCGGTGCGGCCGAGGAGGTCCTCGAGGTCGGCGACGGCGAAGTTCGAGACGCCGATGCTCTTCGTGCGGCCGGCGTCGTAGAGCTCCTCGAACACCTTCCACACCTCGACGTTGCCGTCGCGGTGGTCGGACCCCATGTCGCTCCAGGGCCACGGCGCGTGGATCAGGTACAGGTCGACGTGCCCGAGGTCGAGGTTCCGGGAGGACTCCTCGAAGGCCTCGCGTGCCCCGGACGCGGTCTTCACCTCGGCGGGGAGCTTCGTCGTGATGAAGAGCTCGTCGCGGGGGACACCGCTGTCGCGGACGGCCTCGCCGACGCTGGCCTCGTTGCCGTACGCGAGTGCGGTGTCGATGTGGCGGTAGCCGGCCTCGATGGCGGTCTTCGTGGCGTCGTAGGCATCGCTGCCGGACGGGATCTGCCAGGTCCCGAAGCCGATCTTCGGGATGTGCAGACCGTTGGACATGGTGAACGTGTCGGTCAGTGCGGGCATGCGCCGCACACTACGCCGCGCGACGCAGCGGACTCCCGGCTGCTGGTTCCGTCTCGGTACCATCGGCCCATGTCCTCCCGACCGCCGTTCCGAGCCGACGTCGTCGGCAGCTTCCTCCGCCCCGCCGCCGTGCAGGAGGCCCGCGCCGCCCACGCCGCCGGGACCCTCGACGACGACGGACTCCGCCTGGTCGAGGACGAGGCCGTCCGGGCGCTCGCCGACGCGCAGCAGTCCGCGGGGCTGGAGGTCGTCACCGACGGCGAGGCCCGTCGCAGCTGGTGGCACCTCGACTTCTGGGGCGGTCTCGACGGCGTCGAGGTCGTCGAGCTCGACCACGGCATCGCGTTCCAGGGCACGAGCACCACGCCGAAGGGGCTCCGTGTCACCGGGCCGGTGTCGTTCCCGGTCGACCACCCGTTCCTCGCGCACGCCCGGTTCGTGGTCGAGGAGGCCGCCCGTCGCGGGGTCACGGCGAAGTTCACCATCCCGTCGCCCACCGTCTTCGACTTCCGCCTGGACGCCGACCAGGTCCGCACCGACCACTACGCCGACCGGGCCGCCATCACCGAGGACCTCGTCACGGCGTACCGCGACGCGATCGCCGCGTTCCACGCCGTCGGGGTGCGCTACCTGCAGCTCGACGACACCGCGTGGGCGTACCTCTGCTCCGACGTCGAGCTCGAGAAGGCCCGCGACCGCGGGATCGACACCGAGGGCATCGCCGCCCGGTTCTCGTCGATCGTCCGGCGGGTGCTGGACGGCCGGCAGTCCGACCTCGTCGTCACGACCCACGTCTGTCGTGGCAACTTCCGCTCGACGTGGATCTCGTCGGGCGGGTACGAGCCGGTCGCCGAGGAGCTCCTCGGCAACACCGGCTACGACGGGTTCTTCCTCGAGTACGACTCCGACCGTGCCGGCGGCTTCGAACCCTTGCGGTTCCTGCCGCAGGGCGACCAGGTGGTCGTGCTCGGCCTGGTCACGTCGAAGACCGGCGAGCTCGAGGACCCGGCGGTCGTCGAGCAGCGCATCCGGGACGCCGCGCAGTACGCGCCGCTCGAGCAGCTCGCGCTCAGTCCGCAGTGCGGGTTCGCGTCGACGGAGGAGGGCAACGTCCTCTCCGAGGACGAGCAGTGGGCGAAGGTCCGCAGCGTGGTCGCGATCGCGGACCGCGTCTGGGGCTGACGCACCCAGGACACGGACTGGAGGTCCGTCGCTACGCGACCGCGATCTCGTTGGGGACGCCGGGGAGCTCGTCGCTGGAGGCGACGACCTCACCACTGGTGAGGTCCACCGCGTGGACGGTCTTCGTCGCCGGATCGGTGACGAAGGCCGTGTCACCGACCACCTTCAGGGCGGGGTGCGGGTCCTGCCACTCGACGGGGCCCTCCCACGCGTCGATCACCGGGACGGTGCCGAGACGCGCACCCGTCGTCACGTCGAAGGTGTGCAGGGATCCGTCGGAACCGAGCACGACCGCTTCGTCGTCCGGCCCGCGCGCGAGGTCGCGGAAGGTGAAGCCGACGCCCTCGGGCATGTCCGCGGTCTCGTAGGAACCCTGCTCGGTGTCGATCAGTGCGAGCTGGTCGAGGAGGTAGCCCTCGCTATCCGGGTCGTCGTTGTAGTCGCCGACGGCGATCGGGCTCGAGTCGGTCGTGAACAGGTTGCCGGTGCGGCCGTACTCGGTCGGGGCGTCGACCTTGGCGAAGGTGCCGTCCCGGTACACGAGCGCGCCGTCCTCGCAGCCGAACACGGCGACCTCGTCGGCCACGGTGCCCTCGCCGTGCACGCCCGGGCAGACCTCGGAGCGTGCGACCTCGGAGCCGTCCTCGTCGAGCGCGCGCACGCCGAATCGCGACTCCTCGGTGCCGATGGTCGTGAGGAGCGTGCCGTCCTCGAGCTCGATCGCGACGCCGTGGTGTGCCGTCTCCGAGCGCGTCGTGTCGACGTCGGGCAGCGTGCCGTCCGCGACGGCGTCGGCGAGGTCCTCGTGGTCGAACGCCGTCACGTCGCCGGAGCCGTCGGCGAAGAGCGTCGTCCGGTCACCGTGGACGACCGCGTGGCCGCCGGCGTCGGCGGGGAAGACCGAGTCGGTGAGCGCCGGGTCCGACGCGGTGTCGAGGACACGGAAGCCCTCGGGGACGGTGACAAGCACGTGACGGCCGTCCCCGGCGGGGTTGACGCGGGTGAACCCCTCGATCGGGTCGTCGGACACCACGCGGAGGTCCTCGTCGAGGACGAGCACGCCGCCGTCGTAGGTCACGGTGACGCGCGTCCCGTCTGCGCCGCTGGTCCGTTCGGTACGGTCCTCCGCGTCCGCGGGGTCGGTGGAGCACCCCGTCAGCGCGAGGGCGGCGACCCCGAGCAGCAGGGCGGGGGCGACCGCGGTGCGTCGCTTCGATGGTGACGTCATGGTTTTCACTGGTTCCGTTCTCTTCCTCATTCGTGGGTCGACAGGCCGTCGACGATGGCCTCGGCGTTCGAGCGGGTCATGCCGAGGTAGGAGCTCGCCGGCCCGGTCGCGGTCAGCGACTCGGTGGCGAGCGGGGTGATGGTGACCTGGATGCCGGCCTCGTCCGCGAGGACCTCGGCGAGCCGGGCCGGCTGGGAGAGGTCGGCGAAGATCGTCGGGACGCCGGCGTCCTCGATCACGGTCGCAAGGTCGCGGAGGTCTGCGGCGCTCGGCGAGGCCAGGGTCGTGCCGCTCGGGATCACGGCACCGACGATCCGGAAGCCGTAGCGGTCGGCGAGGTAGCCGAACACGTGGTGGTTCGTCACGAGCGCGCGACGGTCGGCGGGGACGGTCGCGAACGCCGTGGCCACCTCGCCGTCGAGTGCGTCGAGCTGGGCGCGGTAGCCGTCCGCCCCCGGAGCGTCGATGCCGACCTCGTCGAGGGCGTCGTCGAGGGCCGAGACCACCTCCGCCATCCGCCGTGGGTCGGTCCAGAAGTGCGGATCCGGCCCGGAGTCGTCCTCGGTGCGCCAGTCGAGCACGTCGATCGCATCGCCCGCCGTGAAGACCGGCACGCCGTCCGCGGTGGCGGCCTCGACGTGCCGGGCGACGCCCTCCTCGAGCCCGAGTCCGTTCTCGACGACGAGGTCGGCGGACCGGAGCCGTGCGGCTTCCCGGGCGGAGACCTCGAAGGAGTGTGGGTCCGCACCCGCGGGCATGAGGACCGCGACGTCAGCGGCGTCGCCGACGACCTCGCTGACGACGTCACCGAGGATGTTCGTCGTCACGGCCACGAGCGGGCGGTCACGGTCGGCCGGGCTGCAGCCGGCGCTGGTCACGACGAGCCCGGCAGCGAGGACCGCGACGGCGGTGCGCACGGCGGCGGTGCCCGCCCGCGCGACGCGGGTCACCGACCGACCTCGGCGAGGGCGGCGACGGGGCGACCGAGCTCGATCGTGCGCGCCACCCGGGCGTCGTCGCCGAAGTCGATCTCGTGCACCACACCGGCCGTCGGGTCGGCGGCGTACGCCCGCTGTGCGTCGACCTGCAGGAGGGCCGGACCGTTCGCGGTGACCAGGGGTCGGGTCGTGGCGGTCCGGCCGTCCGGGGACGTCGGGTCCGCCGTCGCGACGACGACCACCCGCCCGGTGTCGTCGACCGCGACCACGTGCCCCTCGGGGTCGTCGACGGCCACGACCGCGCGGAACGGTCGTTCCGAGGGGACGTACCGCCAGGAGTGCTCCCGTGCGTCGAGCAGCCAGGCGCCGCCGTCCCCGGCGACCCCTGCGACGGTGGGCCGACCCGCCCGCGCTGCGAACGACGTCGGACGGCCCGCCGACCCCTCCGGCAGCGGGACCGTCGTCGCGCCGTCCTCGTCCACGACGACGGCGCCGTCGGAGCACCCGATCACGGCGCCCGCCCGGGTCACGATGCCGCCGGCGGGCTCCGGGCAGGCCACCGGCTCGCCCACGGCACGGCCACCCCGGTCGAGGACGGTCACCGCGCCGTCGGCCCCGGCGACGAAGCGGTCGCCGAACGGCAGCAGGACGGATGCCTCGACACGCAGGACCTCCGTGACCTCGCCCTGTCCGAGTGCCTCGCGGTCCAGTGCCACGGCCTCACCGTGGTCCGGCCAGGTCAGCGTGGTCGTCGTCTCCGAGGAGTGCACCGCGATCGCGCCGCCACGACCGACGTGCCCGACGACCCGCGGATCGGCGGCGTAGTAGTGCGTGTGGTCGCCGTGGTCGACCGTCCACGCGCCTCCGTCGGTGATCGTCGTCCGCTCGTCGTCGGACGTGACGAGGAAGCGCCCGTCCGTCGCGGCGTGCTCCGGGGCGTCCACGTCCTGGAGCTCGGACGACTCGTCGGTGAGCAGGTCGTGGATCGTGGTCCGGCCGTCCGGGCTCACCGCGAGGAGGCGGAGCTGCGGTTCGCCGGCCTCCCGGGCGCCCTCGACGTACCCGTGCGGGCGGTCCGTCGTCGTGGTGGGTCCCGGTTCGCCCGGGTCGGACGAGCAGCCGGCGAGCAGGAGCGTGAGCCCGAGTGCAGCGCCGACGGCGGGGGTGGAGCGGTGGTTCATGAGGCCTCTCGTGGTGCGGTGGGTGCTGGGGTCCGAGTGGTCGGGGCTTGCGTGGGCGCGCGGCCACGCAGGAGGGCAGCGGCACCGCGGGAGACCGCGACGCCGAGGACCGAGACGACGGCGATGCTCGCTCCGGCGGCGGTGCCGAGGTGCCACGAGACGAGGAGGCCGGCGAGGACGGCGGCGGCACCGATGCCGGCGCCGAGGAGCATGGTCGAGCCGATCGAACGAGACCATGCACGGGCGGCAGCGGCCGGCGCGAGGAGTAGCCCGACGACGAGGAGCGTCCCGACGGCCCGGTACGACGCGACGACGGCGAGGGTGACCAGGGCGACGAGGACCACCTCCGCAAGGCGCGGTCGCAGCCCGAGCGTCGCGGCCTTCCGGACGTCGAACGCGGTCGCGGTGAACGGGCGGTGGAAGCAGATCGCGGTACCGAGTGCCACGGCGGCGGCCGCAGCGAGGCCGACGAGGTCCGCGGAGGTCACGGCGAGCACGTCCCCGAAGAGGATCGCGGTCACGTCCGTCGCGAACGAGCGCGACCCGGACACGATGATGACGCCGAGGGCGAGCATGCCCACGAACAGCAGGCCGATCGACGAGTCGTAGGACAGCCGAGCATGCCGCCGCAGTGCGCCGACGCCGAGGACCATGGCGCCCGCGCTCGCCGCGGCACCGAGGACCGCGGGGAACCCGGTGAGGGTCGCGACCGCGACACCGGGGAGCATGCCGTGCGCGAGCGCCTCGCCGAGGAAGGCCATGCCGCGGACGAGCACCCAGGTGCCGACGACCGCGCACAGCACCGCCGCCAGTGTGCCGCCGACGAGGGCGCGCAGCATGAAGTCGACGGAGAACGGGTCGGTCAGCCAGGTCACGGACCCAGACGCTACATGAAAATGACTATCAATACTGATAGCGTGCTCAGGTGCCGCTCTCCACGACCATCGAGCTCTCCGGCGTCGCCCTGCACCGGGACGGGCGTCGCGTCCTCGACGGACTGCACGCGACGTTCCGGTCCGGCGAGGTGACGGCGCTCACCGGACCGAACGGATCGGGGAAGTCGACGGTGCTCGACGCGATCGCGGGTGTCGTGCCGTGGTCTGCCGGACGGGTGACGGGCCTCCCGGCCGACGTCGCCTACGTGCCGCAGTCCGTCCCGCCCACCGCGCTCCCGCTGACCGTGCGCGACGCTGTGGCGATGGGGCGGTGGCGGGCGCGACCGTGGTGGCGCCCGTCGACGCGACGCGACCGGTCGGTCGTGGAGGCGCAGCTCGAGCGCCTGGCCGTCGCCGACCTCGCGGACCGCTCGTTCGACCGACTGTCGGGCGGACAGCGGCAGCGCGCTCTCGTCGCGCTCGGGCTCGCACAGGAGGCCGCGGTGCTGCTCGTCGACGAGCCCACTGCCGGTGTCGACGCGGCATCCGCGGCGCTCGTCGTCGCCGCGCTGGCGGAGGAGGCCCGCGGCGGGGTGGTCGTCGTGCACGCAGCACACGATCCGGTCGCCGTGGCGGCCGCTGACGCCCTGGTCGCGCTCGGTCAGCCCTCGGCGTCGCCGGCCTGCTCGTAGAGGCTCGTCGCGAGGTCGCTCAGCAGGCTGGCCAGGTCGCCGTCGTGCGTGTCGTCGACCGCCGTCAGCAGGTCGGCGTACCGCTGCCGGTACCGACCGACGACCGCATCGCCCTCCGATGTGAGCCGGAGGAGCGATCCGCGACGGTCGTTCGGGTTCGGCGCGCGCTCGACCAGGCCGGCCGCCACCATGCGGTCGACCATGTTCGTGACGGCACCGGAGGTGAGTCCGAGGTACCCCGCGACCTCGGTCGGGGTCGAGTAGCCCGTGTCGTCGATGAGCACGAGGGCGCGGAGGGCGTTCTCGTGCACGCCCGCGCCGGCGCTGAGTTGCCGGACGAGCACCGCGTTGGCGCGCACGACCGCCTCGAACGCGCTGATGAGTTCTGCGGGGTCCGCGTTCCCTGCTCGGGTCACAGGTGGCTCCACTCCGGGTCGGGAGGGGCCGTCCGAGGCGTCCCTCGCACTGGGGACAGTACACGAGTGGCAAAGTTGGTGAATGGTTGAGTATCTTGATGAGTGAAGCAAGTGAACCCGAGCCATTTGCTCCGCGACCGTACGAACGCAGAACGAGGAGGTCCCCGTGTCCGACAAACCCCGCGCATCGCCCGTGCAGTGGCGCCGGTACGTGCCGGTCGGGCTGCTCGCCGGCATCGCCGCTGCCGTGGTCCTCTCGCTGTCGCTCACCGGTTCACTCGCCGGCGGGTAGCACGCACCACCGAGCCGGCGGCCCTCGATCGCTCCCCCCATCGAGCGAGTGCCGCCACCCCCGGCGACGCCTGGTCGCGCCCCCCCTCCGATCAGGCGTCGCCACCTTCCCCTCGCCCCACCCGCACCGGCGGCGCTCGACCGACCCCCCACCGGCCGAGCGCCGCCTGCCGTGTCGCGGCCGCGGCAACGGGCCGACGGCGTCGACGTGCTCGCTGGTCGACGGGGCATCGCGGCGACCGCCCCGGGGGTCCCGGTGCCGACTGACCGGTGTTGCCGCTCGTTCGGGTCGGGCGGCAGCACCGGTCGTCCGGCGGACGGCCCGCAGGGTGACGGGCCGGGCTCCGGGTCGGCGGCCCGCAGGGTGACGGGCGCGCGGACACAGCAGTGCCGGGTGCGACGATAGGCGCAGGCGCTAAGCGGAGTCAACTCTCCACTTGAATCGGACAGCTAGGGTCGGAGCATGTCCGCTGCCGAGCGTGCCCGTGCCGAGCGCATCGAGGTGCGCCGGAGCCGCGAGTCCATCCTCGCCGCGGCCGAGCGGCACTGGGCGGTGCACGACGCCGACCCCTCGATGGCCCAGCTGGCGAAGGACTCGGGCATCGGCATCGCGACGCTCTACCGTCGGTTCCCCGGCATCGACGAGGTGATCCGGGCCCTCCACGCCCGACTCGTCGCCGAGTTCGCCTGCATCGAGGAGGCGGTGGCGGTTCAGCCCACCGCGTGGGACGGCGTCGTCGCGCTCGTGACCGGCATCGTCGACGTGCTGCAGGAGCACCCGGCGATCCCACGACTGAACCGCAAGATGGTGGCCCTCGACGACGACCGGCAGTTCAGCGACGGGTGGGCGGACCGACTCGCGGCGCTGGTCACCGCGGCCCAGGCCGAGGGACGTCTGCGGCCCGACGTCAACGCGAACGACGTCACCTTCGCGGCGTTCCGCATCGGGAGCTACTCGAACCTCCCGCCGGACGAGGCGGGACGGATCCTCGGGCGGCAGATCGGGATCGTCCTCGACGGGCTGCGCGCGGACGGCGGGACACGCCCGCTGCCGGGCGGACCGATCGCGATGGACGACCTCCACCGCGTGTTCCGCTACGAGGCCGAGCACCCCGTCGACTAGCGGCCGGTCAGCCGACGGCGTCGACGGCCCGTCGGGCCGCGGAGACGATCTCGGCGTCCGTGACGAAGTGCGCGGACCCGTCGTCGGACCCGCCCATCGGCACCCCCGTGTGGGCGCTGCCGGGTGCCCTGCGCTTCGCCGAGAGGTGGACGGCCGCGGCACCGGTCGCGACGAGTGCCGGGACGTCCGCGGGGGTGACGCCGGCGCCGGCCATCACCTGGACCGACCCGGCGGCGTCCACCATCCGGGTGATCGTGCCGGCACCTGCGACGGCCGTCGACGCCCCGCCGGACGTCAGGACACGGGTGAAGCCGAGGTCGTGCAGTGCCGCGGCCGCTCGGACCGGGTCGGCGGTGTGGTCGACCGCGCGGTGCAGGGTGACCTCCGCGACGGCGCTCACCGAGCGTGCGGCGTCGACGAACCGACGGAGCGCGTCGACGTCGAGCGTGCGGTCGGGCCGGAGCGCGCCGACCACCACCCCGGCCGCGCCGGAGCGCAGCACCGTCCGCACCTCGCGTTCCATGAGCTCGAGCTCGCCGCGGTCGTGCACGAACCCGCCCGGGCGGCACCGGACGAGCGCGTGCGCCGGGATGCCGGTCTCGTGCACCGTCTCGACGAGGGCCTGGGACGGGGTGAGTCCGCCGAGCTCCAGGCCGACGCAGAGTTCGACGCGGTCGGCGCCGTGCTCGCGGGCGACGACGGCCCCGGCGGGGGAGGTCACCGCGATCTCGAGGGCGACGGAGGCGGTGGTCACGCGATGGCTCCGAGGGGTTCGTTCGACGGTGGGATGATCCGGGCGCCGAGGTCGGGCGCCGACGGGAACACCCGATCGTAGGGGAACATCGGGCGCTGGATCCTGTGGTGGCCGAGGCGCTCGAGGTCCTGGTCGACGCCGCCGGGCGTGAGGGCGAGCATCCAGTCCGCAGCCATGTCGAAGAGCTCGGGTTCGAGGTAGCCGATCTTCACGATCACGAGGTCGGCGTCCCGCGGAGCGAGGTCGAGGTCGGTGAAGTCGCGCTCGTGGTGGTACGGCTTCCGGAGCTTCGTGAGGATCGCGAACACCGACCCGACCTGCAGGACGACCTCGGTCTCCGCGTCCCGGTCCCCGTGCTTGACCGCGTGGACCCGCCCGGTCATGGTGATCGGCCCGGCGTGCAGGTCGTCGACCGCGGCACCCGCGGTGACGGTGACGGTCGCGCCCACCCCGGCCTCGACCGCGGTCTCCACGGCCTCGGGACCGGGAACGCTCGCGTAGATCACGGTCGGGCCGTCCGTGCTCGCGAACACTGGGTTCGCGAGCACCCGGGTGAGCCCCCACGTCATGTCCCCGGAGCCGCCCGCCGTCGGGTTGTCGCCGGAGTCGGACACGAAGAACGGCCGCGCCGCACCCGGGGCGAGCGCCGCGGTCAGACACTCGTCGAACGAACCGGTCGGGGCGACGAAGACGAACTCCTCGCGGACGTCCCAGAACGCGCGGGCGAGCCGCTCCGCACCGGCGGCGACGGCCTCGCGGTCCCACCCGGTGACGACCGTCACGGCATGGTCGCGCGGCTGGTCGGCCCACGCGTACCCGACCCAGATCGCGGCGTCGAGGACACCGGGGGTCGCCTCGACCTCCGGTACCTGCGCGTACAGCGACGCCGCGGGCTCGATGCGGGTCGAGGTCTGCTCGCCGGGGAGCAGCACGGGGATCGGGACCCACGCCTTCACGGGCCGCTGCTGCCCGACCGGTCGGGTCGTGAGCACGTCGACGAGGTTCCGGACCGCGCGTTCCTTCGTCTCGAGGGCGTCCTCGTGCGGGGCCATCCGGTAGCAGGTGACGAGGTCGACCTGGTGCGCGAGCTCGGCCGTGACGTTGCCGTGCAGGTCCATGGACGCCGACACGACGACGTCCGGCCCGACGACCGCGCGGATGCGGCCGAGCAGGTCGGTCTCGGCGTCGTCGAGCCCGTCGACGACCATCGCGCCGTGGATGTCGTACCAGAGGCCGTCGAGCTGCTCGGCGGCGGTGATCGCGCCCAGCCGGGACACGATCTCGGCGGCCAGGGACTCGTACGAGTCGCGGTCGACGACCCCGCCGGGCAGGGCGTGCCCGATGAGCGCACCCCGGAACTCGGCGCGGTCGGCGAGGTCCGCGAGGAACGGGTACCGCGCGACCACCGCGTCGCCCCGGTCCGGGTGGAAGGCGGCTGCGTGCGTCCGGGTGGGCGTGAAGGTCGAGGTCTCGATGGCGAGTCCGGCGATCGCGATGACCGGACGACGTGCGGTGGGGGTGGGGTGGGACTCAGACACGGACGCTCCTCTTCCGGGCGGTGGACTGCGGGATGGGTGCGGACAACTCCTCGAGCGAGGCCGTGAGTCCGCGCTGCAACGCGAACTGACCGGCCCCGACGAGCCCGGCGTCGGCACCGAGGGACACCGGCTCGATCGCGAGGTGCTGCGTCATGAGCGGGTGGCAGCTCTCGTACAGCTGGCTGCGGACCGCGGCGATGAACGGGTCGAGGGTGGACAGGATGCCACCGAGATAGACGGCGTCCGGGTTGAAGAAGTTCACGTTCGCGGCGAGGACCTCACCGAGGTAGCGACCGGCCAGGCGCACCGCCCGGGTCGCCTCCGGGTGGGCGTCCGAGGCGAGGCGCACGACGTCCGCCGTGGACTCGACCGCGACCCCGGCACCCGACAGGATGCGCACGAGGGCAGCCCCGGAGGCCACCGTCTCGAGGCACCCGGTGTTGCCGCACGAGCACGGGGTGTCACCGGCGGCGTCGATCCGGACGTGCGTGATGTCCCCCGCGGAGCCGGTCGCCCCGCGGTACAGGCGCCCGTCGATGACGATGCCCGCGCCGATCGCCGACCCCGCCTTGATGGTGATGGTCTGGCGCCGCGAGGGGTCCTGCACGCTCTGCTCGCCGGCGGCCATGCAGTTCGCGTCGTTGTCGACGACGGCGGGGAGGCCGAACCGTTCGGTCAGCCACGCCGCCACCGGGAACCCGTTCCACCCCGGCATGCGGCTCGGGAGGTCGACGACCCCGGCCTCGACGTCGACGGGGCCGGGGAGGCTGAGCCCGACGCCGCGCAACCCGGCGCGCCCCTGGTCGTCCGCGAGCCGCTCGAGCAGACCGGCCAGTCGCTGCAGCCCGGCGGTCGGGCCGTCCGCGAGCGCGAACGGGACGTTCGCGACGGACTCGAGCGCGCCTCCCGGCCGGACCACCCCGATGCGGGCGTGACCGCCGCCGACGTCCGCGGCGACCGCGTACTCGTCGGCGCCGCCGATCCGGAGCACCTTGCGCGGGCGACCCCCCGTCGAGACGTCCGTGCCCTCCTCCGCGAGCAGACCGTGGGACAGGAGCTGCGCGACCACGTGGGACACCGTCGAGGGCGCCGCGGCGAGCAGGGCCGCGATCTCGGTGCGGCTGGAGGCCTGTCCGGAGGCGACGAGCTCCAGGACGCGGGCACTGAGGTCCGGCACGACTTTCTCCAATCCGGTGGAAAGCGGTCGACGACCGCCCGTGGAGCCGAGCCTAGGCGGTGATCCGACCCGTCCACCCTTTCGTCCGTTCCGCAGAAACGCACTATTTACACGGAGATGTTTGTTTTTCCAACGGCTTTGGTCATTGACTGTCCCCGTGCCGACCGGCACGCGTGCTCCACACCCCGACACTTCCCACGCACCAGGAGACACACATGACCAAGCCCCGTCGCTGGGCGCTCCTCACCGGAGCCGCGATCGCCGTGAGCGCGCTGCTCGCCGGCTGCTCCGGGGGCGGCAACGCCTCGTCCGGCAGCAGCAACGCCGACGAGATCGACTACGCGCTGCCGGCGAACTTCACGCCGAACTGGATCCTCCCGATCGGGACGGCCGCCCACCTCAACACGAACAACGGCTCGATCGCGCAATCGCTGTACGAGCCGCTCGTCGCCTACGACGGCTCGACGGGCAAGATCGCGTGGAACAAGGCCGGATCCGTGGCCACCGACGCCGCGTTCGCGAAGGACGGCAAGAGTGTCGAGGTGACCCTCGGCGACCGCCACTGGTCGGACGGCAAGCCGATCACCAGCCGCGACGTCGAGTTCTGGTTCAACCTCATCAAGGCGAACAAGGACCAGTGGGGCTCGTACTCGAAGGGCAAGGCGCCCGACAACTGGACGTCCTTCACGACGGTGGATGACACCCACTTCACGATCACGTTCGACAAGGCGTACAACGCGGACTGGATGCTCGCGAACCAGCTGAGCCACATCGTCCCGCTGCCGCAGCACGCGTGGGACAAGACGAGCGCGAGCGGCTCCGTCGGCAACGCGGACGAGACGACGGCCGGCGCGAAGGAGGTCTGGAAGTACCTCAACACCGCCGCGGGCAAGATCTCGGACTACGCCAGCGACGACCTGTGGAAGACGATCTCCGGCCCGTACGGCGTGAGTGCGTTCACCACCGCCGGCAAGGTCACCCTCACCGCGAACACGAAGTACGACGGCGGCGAGAAGCCCTCCATCACGACCGTGAACCTGCTGCCGTTCACGTCCGCGGACGCCGAGGTCAACGCGGTCCGCTCGGGCGGTGTCGACTACGGCTACATCAACGCCACCGACATGGACCAGAAGCAGTCGTTCGAGGCCAAGGGCTACGAGGTCCAGCCGTGGACCGGCTGGGCGATCACGTACATGCCGTACAACTTCAACAACCCGACGATGGGGGCGGTGTTCAAGCAGCTGTACGCCCGCCAGGCCGTGCAGATGTCGATCGACCAGACCTCGCTGTCGAAGGTCGTCTTCAACGGCACCGCGACCTCGACCTACGGCCCGATCCCGCAGGCGCAGGAGTCCGACTACGTCTCGAGCGTCCAGAAGGACAACCCGTACCCGTTCAGCACGTCGAAGGCCAAGGACCTGCTGACCAGCCACGGCTGGGAGGAGCAGGGCGGCACGATGGTCTGCACCGACCCGGGCACCTCCGACAGCCAGTGCGGCGAGGGCGTGGACAAGGGCACGAAGTTCACGATGAACGTGCTCTCGCAGTCCGGCTCGACCGTGACCGACAACATGATGAGCGCGATCCAGTCCTCGCTCGCGAAGACCGGCATCGGCTTCACGATCAAGACCGCGCCGGTGTCCAGCGTCCTGTCGCAGACCCCGACCTGCACGAGCGACGAGGCCAGCTGCGACTGGGACCTCTCCTTCTTCGGCACCGCGGGCAGCTGGTACTTCCCGGCCTACCCGACCGGTGAGTCGCTGTTCCAGACCGGTGGGTCGGCGAACTTCGGCTCGTACTCGAACAAGGAGGTCGACCAGCTCATCGACGCGACCACCACCTCGACCGACTCGTCGGCCGTCCAGGCCTACAGCGCGGCCGTCGCGAAGGACCTCCCGGTGATCTGGCTCCCCGAGCCCGACTACCAGATCTCGGTCGTCAAGAAGGGCCTGACCGGGTTCGACCAGGACTCCCTCGCGAACTTCCACCCCGCGCAGTGGAAGTGGAGCAAGTAACACCAAGGACAGCCGGGAGGCGC
>NZ_BACW01000161.1:0-5821 GCF_000333315.1 Curtobacterium sp. B8 | reverse complement strand
GGAGGCGTTCAGCCAGACCATCTACACGTACCTGCGGGAGCTGTTCGACGGCAAGGTCGTCGACGTCGAGCGGCGCACGGTCGACGGGTTCGCGAAGGGTCGTGCCGTCGTGCAGGGCGCCGACGGGTCGGCGCTCGAGATCGCGTTCCAGAACGAGAACCTCGTGGCGCGTCGGGACGGCCGCCTGGTCGCGGTGGTGCCGGACCTGGTCTGCGTGCTCGACGCGGAGACGGCGGAGCCGATCACCACGGAGCGCCTGCGCTACGGGCAGCGTGTCCGCGTGATCGGGGTCTCCACGCCCGACCTCATGCGCACGCCGGAGGCCCTCGCCGTCTTCGGCCCGTCCTGCTTCGGCCTCGATGACGCGTTCGTGCCGGTCGAGGACCTGCACGACCGGGTGCCGGCGGGGGCGCGCTGAGGCGCGCCGATGCGCGAGGATCGCTGGTGTGCACCAGGGTGAGCAGCGTGACGGCGGCGTGACGGGCCTCCAGGCCGGCGACGTCGAGTCGTTCGGCCGCGGCACCGCCCTGCTCGGGTGCGGTGGTGGCGGCCAGGTCGACCACATGGTGCACGTGCTCCGACGGGCGATCGGCGACGGACAGGTCCCGGTCGTCGCCCTCGGACCGGCGACACGGTCCGTCGTGGCCGTGGGGCTCGTCGGGTCGACGACCGTGCTCGAGGAGAAGACGCCGAGCGGTCGTGAACTGCCCGACGCCCTCGCCGCCGTCGAACGGTGGACCGGTCGACGCGCCGACGCGGTCGTGGCGGCCCAGATCGGCGGGGTCACCGGGCCCGCCGCCGCCCTCACGGCCCACGCCGCCGGGCTGCCCCTCGTCGACGCCGACCTCGTCGGTCGGGCCACGCCGCGCATCGACCAGCTGTCCCTGTTCGTCGACCCGCTGCCCGCCGTCACGGCCGCCGCCGTGACCTCGAGCGGGCTCCGGATCGTCGTCGACGCGCCGGACCCGCGCGACCTCGAGACCGTCTGGCGCGAGGCCGTCTCGCACAGCGGCGGGTGGGCCGCCTTCGCGATCGGCCCGGTCGACCGCGACGTGCTCGCCGACCGGGCCGTCACCGGCAGCATCGGCCGGGCACTCCGCGTCGGTCGCGCGGCCGCGTCGTCGACCGGGGTCGACGACCTCGTGCGGCGGATCGGCGGGCGGCTCCTCGCCGAGGGCCGGGTGCTCGACGTCCAGCGCGGCGGCGACGCCGTGGCGTTCGTGCACGGGTCGATGGCGCTCCGCGACGCCCGCACCGGAGCCGTCGCGCGGATCGAGGCCGGCAGCGAGTGGGTCCACTGCCTCGTCGACGGCGAGCCGGTCGCGAGCACACCGAGCTGCATCGTCGTCGTCGACGCCCGGTCCCTGCGGCCCGTCTCGACCGATCGCGCACGGATCGGCGACGAGCTCGCCGTGCTCGTGCTCCCAGGGGCGCCGTGGTGGTGGGCCGAGCCGCGACGCACGGCCCGCGTGGCACCCCGTGCGTTCGGCATCGACGCCGACCCCGTCCCGGAGGTCGTCGCGTGATCCCCGTCGCCGAGTTCCTCCCGCTGCTCGGTGCGCAGGCGGTCGTGCTCGCCGGACCCGTCACCGGGCGGGTGTCCGTCGTCCGCGGGGTCGCCGGGACCCCGGCCGAGGTCGGTCGGACCATCACCGACGCCGACGACGGGGTCGTGCTGCTCTCGCCGCTCGAGCGGTTCGACGCCCGGTTCGACGTGCTCCTCCGGCGTGCGTCGACGTCGGGCGTGGCCCTGCTCGTCGTCGCCCCCACGGACGACGCACCGCCGGTCGGTGCCGGGACGGCCGCGCTCGCGGACCGGCTCGGTGTCACCGTGGTGGGCACCGCGGACCCCTGGGCGGCGTCCGTCCGACTGCACGAACTCATCGGGACCGGCGACGCCCCCGCGGCCCGCGCCGCCCTCACCGCGGCGCGCGTCGGGCTCGACGCCGGACCCGAGCTCGAGGACCTGTTCACCCGGCTCGAGTCCGGCCTCGGGCACGCCCTGCGCTTCCTCGACGCCTCCGGACGGGCGCTCCGCGGTGCTCCGGTCGCGCCGTCGACCGCCGCGCTCCTGGCGCGCACGTCCGGCACGAGCGAACCGGTGTGGGCGTCGGACGACACGGGTGAGACGGTCGTCGCGGTGCCGGTGCCGACCGGCATCGGCGCGCGGGCGTGGCTCGCGGTCGGGCTCACCGCGCCGCTCCGGGCCGAACGGGCGACCGTCGCGACCGCGCTCCGCGTGGCAGCGGTCGCCACCGGACACCGCCTCGTCCTCACGCGGCTCGACGACGAGCGCGACGCGCGGTACCGGATGGCGATGCTCGACGACCTCCGGGCGGCGGACGGCGCACCGGCCCCCGCGCTCGTGCAGCGCACCATCGCAGCCGGGTGGCGGCTCGACGCGTGGCACGTGGGCATCCGGCTCGTGGCGGCGCGCGGCTCCGGGGAGGCGGTGGACGCGGTCGCCCTGCGCGGGGCGGTGGAGTCGGCCTTCGCGGCGCACGACCTCGCCGTCACGGTCGTCGAACAGGCCGACGGGTGGGCGCTGTGGACCTCCGCCGAAGACGAGCTCGACCAGGCCGCCGTCGCCGCGCTCGCCGCCGGTGCCCGCGCGGCCCAGAACACCCTGCGGCAGGCGGTCGACAACAACGTGGCCGTCGGGAGCGTGCACGCCGGCCCGCGGGATTCCTCCGGACGCTCGGCGAGACCGGCGACGCGGTCCGCCTCGTCGCGGCCCGACCCGAGTCCGGCTGGTTCGTGCAACGTCGACCGGCTCGGGCTCGCCCAGTTGCTGCTCGCGTGGACGCAGACCGACACGTTCCTCCCGGCGGGCGGAGCAGCTCCTCGCGCCGCTCGAACGCGGCGGTGGGGCGCTCCGGGAGACCCTCGCGGCCTACCTCGACGCCGAGTCGTCGATCGCCGAGACCGCTGCGGTGCTCGGGGTGCACCGCAACACCGTGGCCGACCGCATCGACCGGGTGGAGCGACGGCTCCGGGTCGACCTGTCCGACCCGGAGACCCGCCTGGCGCTGCACCTGGCGACGCGGGCGCTCGGCGGTGCGTGAGCGGACCGTGCGCCGGACCGCCGGACCGCCGGCCTGCTTCCGGACCGCGCCGGGAACGGACCGGAGGCCCGTGGCGGGTTCGCCACGGGCCTCCGGTTGCGTCACACGGTCACGCCGTCAGGCGTGCGCACTCACGCCGAGGTGGTCGCCTCGTCACGGTGCGGGAGCTTCCAGCCCGGGCGCACGAAGTGGCACGTGTACCCGTGCGGGTGCTTCTCGAGGTAGTCCTGGTGCTCCTCCTCGGCCTCCCAGAAGTCACCGGCCGGCTCGACCTCGGTGACGACCTTGCCCGGCCAGATCCCGGACGCGTCCACGTCGGCGATCGTGTCGAGCGCGACCTGGCGCTGCTCGTCATCGGTGAAGAACACCGCGGACCGGTAGCTGCGCCCGACGTCGTTCCCCTGGCGGTCCTTCGTCGACGGGTCGTGGATCTGGAAGAAGAACTCGAGCAGGTCGCTGTACGAGATCTGCGACGGGTCGAAGACGATCTCCACGGCCTCGGCGTGGTCACCGTGGTCGCGGTACGTGGCGTTCGGGGTGTCGCCCCCGGAGTAGCCGACGCGCGTGCTGATCACGCCCGGGCGGCGACGGAGGAGCTGCTGCGCTCCCCAGAAGCACCCGCCGGCGAGGATGGCGGTCTCGGTGGTGGTCATGCTGGCCTCCTGGGCTTCGTCGTTGCCGCTGGCTGCGGCATCACCCGGTGCAACCGGCGACGGCTGCCGACTGTTCCCGCGGTCAGTCCATCGTGCACGGGGCCCGGCGCGGACGGAGGGCTGCCGTCCAGCCGAGGGACGTCACCCCTGCGCCGACCAGGGCTTTCGCGAGCCCGCCGAGCACGAAGGGGTACAGGCCGTACTCGAGGGTGTGCCGCAGGTCGAGGCCGAGCGCCACGGCGAGCCAGACCATCCCGACGGCGAAGGTGGCGACCGTGCCGAGGGCGAACGACAGCAGCGCGGCGGTGAACCGGCGGTCGCCGAACCGCTCGGCGACCCGACCCACGAGCGCGGCCGCGGTGACGAACCCGAGCAGGTACCCGCCGCTCGGACCGAGCAGCACGCCCGCGCCGGACGCGCCGTCGGCGAACACCGGCAGTCCGACGAGCCCGAGCAGGACGTAGAGGACCATCGACAGCGCGCCACGCCGGGCCCCGAGGGCGCTGCCGACGAGCAGGACGGCGAGGGTCTGGCCGGTGATCGGCACGGGCCAGAGCGGGACGGACACCTGGGCGGCCCCGGCGGTGAGGAGCGCTCCGCCGACGACGAGCGCGGTGCTCACGGTGGCGGTCCTCGGGAGCAGGGCGTCGGCGAGGGGACGGGGTCGGGCGATCGGGCTCATGGCGGTGGTCACGGGGTCCTCCACGTGGTCGGGGCGTTCGGGGCACCCGCGCAGGGCGCGGGCACGTGGCGGGGCACCCGCGCAGGGCGCGGGCATGTGGCGCGGGCGTGCGGCGCGGGCCTCCGGCGTGGGGGCTCGGTCGGGGTGGTCGACGTCAGACGGCGACCGTCGCGAGGAGCGACGCCGCGTCCCGCTGCGCGGCGTCCACCGCGGCGGGGTCGAGGCCGCACACCCGCAGGCAGCTGCTCGTGATGGCGGTGCGGTCGTGGTCGCCCACCTCGCCGACCCGGCGCAGCTGGATGACGGTCTCGACGAGCTGGATGAGAATCCCGCCGAGCTGGGCCGGTGCGACGGTCCGGGCCACGTCCGGGCTCGCCGCGAGCGTGCCGAGGCGGCCGTACACGTCCTGCAGCGCCTGTCGGTCGGCACGGAAGCCGGCGAACCGCTCGCCCTGGGCCTCGGGCAGCAGGTAGAGCGTGCCGACGTTGTGCGGGGTGCGCGCCAGGGTGCCGACGTCGAACGCGACGAGCGCGGCGAGGGCCACGGCCGCCGGGACCGACCGGGGGACCCGTTCGTCGAGCTCGCGGGCGACCACGAGGCTCGGGCGGACCGACGTCTCGAGCAGCTCGACGAGCACGTCGTCCTTGCCGGCGAAGTGGTAGTACAGCGACGCCTGCCGGATCCCGACGCGGTCCGCGATCGCCCGTGTCGAGGTCGCCCCGAACCCGTGTTCGACGAACAGCGCGGCGGCGGCGTCGAGGACCTGGTCGCGGGGGCTCAGCGCCGAGGAGGCGTCCGGGACGGCTCGCGGTCGGCCTGGGCGGGCGGGGCGGTCGTCGGCGGGCACGGTCCCATCCTCGCAGGCCGACCTCATGCGGGTGCTCCGGCCGGCTGCTCCCGGTACGCGCGCCACCCGCCGTGGTGGGTGATGTCCTCCGCGCCCTCGACCGCGTACGGCTCGACGAGGAACCCGGTGACGTCCGAGCCGTCGTCGAGCGTCACGGTCCCGATCGTCATCGGCGCGGGCAGTGCGGCGACGAAGGTGGCGAAGCCCCGCGCGGGCAGGCGCCAGACCTCGCCCGCGATGCCGGTCGCCGTGGCGGTGGTCGCGGTGTCGGTGGGCGTCTCGTCGGGGCGCTGGACCAGTCCGAATCACGCAAAATGCTGCGCCAGCTGAGCTACAGCGCCTCCCATGATGCACTGACGCATCTCGCCAACCGCGCCAGTTTTGAGAAACAACTGCGTATCCTGCTGCAAACGGTAAACAGTACACATCAGCGACATGCCCTGGTGTTTATCGATCTTGATCGCTTTAAAGCGGTGAATGACAGCGCCGGGCATGCGGCGGGTGACGCTTTGCTGCGCGAACTGGCGTCGTTAATGCTGAGTATGCTGCGTTCCAGCGACGTGCTGGCGCGACT
>NZ_BACW01000162.1:0-1206 GCF_000333315.1 Curtobacterium sp. B8 | reverse complement strand
ACGACGCCGAACCTTGCCACTGACCGGCCACGATGAAGTGCATCGTCACAGTCTGTCAGCAGGGTCCGGCGTCGTCCGGAGTGCGTGCTGGGCGACGGCTGGACCGGCGCCCCGGACACGCGTCAGATCGTCGGCGAACCGCCGTTCTTGAGCGCGGCGAGCCGGGCTTCGACCTCGGCGTCCTTACCGACGTCCTCGAGGCTCTCGAACTGCGCGTCGAGGCTCGACGACTGGAGTTCCTGCTGGCCGAGGACCTTGGCCTCCTCGCGGCGGACCTTCTCCTCGAAGCGGTTGAGGTCGCTGGTCGGGTCGGTGATGTCGATGTTGCCGATGGCGTCGTTGACCTTCGACTGCGCCTCGGCGGTCTTCTGCCGGGCGACGAGCGAGTCCCGCTTGGACTTGAGCTCCTCGAGCTTCTGCTCCATGCCCGCGAGGCCGGCCTTGAGCTTCTCGACCTGCTCGTTCTGCGTGGCGAGCGGCCCCTCGTTGTCCTTGACCTCCTGCTCGGCGGCGATCTGCTTGCCGATGGCGATCTTGGCGAGGTTGTCGAACTTGTCCGCGTCGGCGGTCTTGCCCTCGGCACGGTACTTGTCGGCGGCGGCCGAGGCGTTGGCGGCCTTCTGGCCCCACTCGACGGCGGCCTTCTTGTCCTCCTCGTGGTCCTGCTCGAGCAGGCGGAGGTTGCCGATGGTCTGGGCGATCGCGGTCTTCGCGTCGGCGATGTTGTTCGAGTAGTCCCGCACGAGCTGGTCGAGCATCAGCTGCGGGTCCTCGGCGTTGTCGATGATCTGGTTCACGTTCGCCCGGATGAGCGAGGAGATGCGACCGAGGATCGTCTGCTTGGCCATTGCTGTTCCCTTTCTGGAGAAGAACCGGTTCGTGGTGTGTGGTCGTGCGGGCGAGGAGCGCGGTGTCCGGGTGGTCAGAAGCGTCCGCCGCCGGAGAAACCGCCGCCTCCGCCGCCGTCCCCGCCGCCCCCGCCTCCGAAGCTCCCGCCCCCGAAGCCGCCACCGCCGAAGGACCCGCCGCCGAAGCTGCCGCCGCGCCCGCCGAGGAGTCCGCCGAGCACGAGCCCGGTGACGAGCCCGCCGAGCTGGGCGCCGCCCCCCGCCCCGCCGCCTGCGCCCGGGCAGCCGCCCATGTCGTTGCCGGCTGCGTCCATCGCGGCAGCCGCGTACTGCTCGGCGGCGCGGGCTGCCTGGAATG
>NZ_BACW01000163.1:0-714 GCF_000333315.1 Curtobacterium sp. B8 | reverse complement strand
GGCCCGACGCGACGAGCATGGACACGCTCGTGGCGTTCGCGATCGTAAACATGTCGGTCATCATGATGCCCTGCACCCAGCCGGGGCTAGAGCGCTCGTACCGGGTGCCGCTCTTCCCGGTCGTGCCGGTGCTCGGGACGGTCTGCTGCGTGCTGCTCGCGGTGTTCCTCGGCGCCGGGACCTGGATGGCGTTCGGCGTGTGGATGGTCGTCGGCGCCGCGCTCTACCTGCTGTGGGGCGGCCGCCACAGCACGCTGCGCTGACGCGCGGCGCCCGCCCGCCTGCCCGTGCGCCGCCCGCCCGCCCGCCGCGCCCGCCCGAGTCTGGGCGTGGGCGACACTTCTCGCGNTNNGACNNNCGAGAAGNNTNNNNCACGCCGAGACTCGCCCCACCCACGCCGAGACTCGCCCACAGGCGGCGAAGCAGTTCCTGTTGTCCACAGCCCGGAGCAGCCCCGACCGATGTGAGCTCGACAGCGCGACGCTACCGCCATGGCCAACGCGTACCCCCGACTGCTCCGAGCGACCGAAGTCGATCGATCGGCCGCACGGTCCCTGCAACGCCGACACCGTGCGGGCGCCTTGGTCCGCATCGTGGACGGCGTGTACCTCGACACGGCGGTGTGGCAGTCGATGTCTGCGATCGAGCGGCACCTGGCGCTGGCTCGGGCGCTCGCGCCGACCGTCAGACCGACCGCAGCGTTCTCACACCTCA
>NZ_BACW01000164.1:0-1898 GCF_000333315.1 Curtobacterium sp. B8 | reverse complement strand
AGCCGGATCTGGTTGCGGTTCTCGTCGCCGTAGCGCTGGGTCTCGCTGCGCTGCTGGTTGAAGCTCTTCGCGAGGAGGATGCCGGAGACGCTCAGTGCCTCCTGGGTGATCGCGGTCATGTCGGACAGCGACTCCTGCGTCTGCGCGGCGATGCGGGCACGGACCTGGCCGACGCGCCGCTGCGCGATCACGAGGAGCGGGAGCAGCACGACCGCGACGAGGGTCATCTGCCAGCTGAGCAGGAGCATCGCGACCACCGCGGCGATGACCGTCACCGTGTTGCCGAGGACGGATGAGATCGTGTTGTTGAGCACGCTCGCGACACCGCCGACGTCGTTCTGGAGGCGCGACTGGATGACCCCGGTCTTGGTGCGGGTGAAGAACGCGAGTTCCATGCGCTGCAGGTGGCCGAAGAGGCGCATCCGCATCGCGCCCATGACCTCGTTGCCGACGGTCGCGGTCAGGTAGGTCTGCCACACACCGATCCCGGCGCTGGCGATCCAAAGCCCGACCATCCCGCCGACGAGCGCGTACAGGACGGGGAGGTCGGGACCGCCGCCGCCCTTCGGGAAGAGTCCCTCGTCGAAGGCGCGCTGCGTCAGGAGCGGCGGGATCACCGAGAGCGCAGCCCCGACGAGCACGAGCACGACCGTCAGCACGATCGAGGCGCGGTGCGGCGCGAACAACCCGGAGATGCGCTGGAGCAGGTGTGGGATCCGCGGGGCCTCGGCGTTCGCGGCCTTCTGCGCCGAGTAGTCGCCGCTCGAGATCCGGCCGCCAGGGCGAGGACCGCGTCCGCCGTGTCCCATGCTCATGCGTGTCCCTCCCGCGTCGACCTCTGCAACGGTACCGCCGGGGAACGACATCGTCGCGGTCGGTTTGACCCCGCACGGGGGGCATGCCACCATCGTGCGTCCCCGTCCGGCCACCACCGAGGTCCCATGTCGTCCGCGCAGTCCCCCGTGTCCCTCCGGCAGCAGCTCGCCCGTCGCAAACCCATCGCGGACCTGCAGGCCGAGGCCGCCCGCGGCGTGAACGGCGAGCCGCTGCGTCGATCGCTCGGCGTGTGGCAGCTGACGATGATCAGCGTGGGCGCGACCCTCGGTACCGGCATCCTCGTGGTCCTCGGGACCGCGGTCCCGCTGGCGGGGCCCGCGGTGTGGATCTCGTTCGTGCTCGCCGGCGTCGCGGCGCTCCTGTCCGCGCTGTCGTACGCCGAGATGGCCGGTGCCGTGCCGACCTCCGGGTCGAGCTACTCGTACACCTACGCGACCATGGGCGAGGGGATCGCGTGGGTCTGCGGATGGTGCCTCGTGCTCGAGTACGCCGTGTCGGTCGCCGCCGTGGCGGTCGGGGCGAGCGAGTACGTCGACGAGACCCTCCGCGTGTTCGGGCTGCACCTGCCGGCCGCGGTCTCCGCTCCTCCCGGGGACGGCGGAGTCGTGAACCTGCCCGCAGCGGTGCTGGTGCTCCTCGCGACGGTGATCCTGCTCCCGGGCGTCCGCGAGAGCGCGTGGGTGAACACCCTGATGGTGATCGTGAAGATCGCCCTGCTGGTGTTCTTCGTCGTCGTGGCCTTCACGGCGTTCCGCGCGGGCAACTTCGAGCCGCTCGCGCCGATGGGTGCCGCAGGGGTCACCGCGGCGGCCTCCCGGCTGTTCTTCTCGTACATCGGCTTCGACGCCGCCTCCACCGCGGGCGAGGAGGCCAAGGACCCCCGCCGCGACCTCCCCCGCGCGATCATCGGGTCGATCGCCCTCATCACGGCGCTCTACATCCTGGTGGCCGTCGCGGCGATCGGTGCCCGGACGTGGACGTCGTTCTCCGACTCCGAGGCCTCGCTCGTCCGCATCGTCGTCGATGTCACCGGGCAGCCCTGGGTCGCGCTGGTGTTCTCG
>NZ_BACW01000165.1:0-3322 GCF_000333315.1 Curtobacterium sp. B8 | reverse complement strand
AGGACGGTCGCTTCGGTCCGTACGTCACCGAGCGCACGCCCGAGCCGGAACCCACGGTCGACCCGGCCACGGGCGAGGTCACCGAGGCCGCCCCCGCCGCTGCCGAGACCGGCACGACGACCACTGCGAAGAAGACCACGACCAAGAAGGCCACGACGAAGAAGGCCGCGGCGCCCAAGGAGCGCACCGCGTCCCTCTTCAAGTCGATGGACCCGCAGACGGTCGACCTCGAGACAGCCCTCAAGCTGCTCGACCTGCCCCGCACCGTCGGCAAGGACCCGGAGTCGGGCGAGGACATCACCGCGCAGAACGGTCGCTACGGCCCGTACCTCAAGAAGGGCACCGACACCCGGACGCTGCCGAGCGAGGACGCCATCTTCGACGTCGACCTCGCCGGGGCGCTGGAGTTGTTCGCGCAGCCCAAGTACGGCGCCAAGCGCTCCGCGACCGCCGCGCTCAAGGAGTTCGACGCCGACCCCGTGTCCGGCAAGCCGATCAAGGTGAAGGACGGCCGCTTCGGTCCGTACGTCACCGACGGTGAGACGAACGCCACGATCCCGCGCGGCGAGGACGTCGAGGACGTCGACTTCGAGCGGGCCAAGCAGCTGCTCGCGGACAAGCGCGCCAAGGGACCGGTGAAGAAGAAGGCGCCGGCCCGTCGGACCGCGGCCAAGAAGAAGTGACCGGACGGTTCATCACCCTCGAGGGCGGCGACGGCGCGGGCAAGACCACCCAGGCCGAGCGCCTCTCGGCGTGGCTGGGGGAACACGGCCGGACCGTCGTGCGGACCCGCGAGCCGGGCGGCACCGACCTCGGCGTCCGCATCCGCGAGATCGTCCTGCACGAACGTGGACACGTCGCGCCGCGGGCCGAGGCGCTCCTGTACGCGGCCGACCGGGCACACCACGTCGAGACCGTCGTCCGTCCGGCCGTCGCTCGCGGTGACGTCGTCCTCCAGGACCGCTACATCGACTCGTCGGTGGCGTACCAGGGTGTGGCGCGTGGCCTCGGTGCCGACCACGTCCGTGCGGTGTCGGACTGGGCGACGGGCGGGCTCGTCCCCGACCTGACCGTCCTGCTCGACCTCGACGTCACGGTCGGACGGGCACGGGTCGCTGCGGCCCGCGGGGACACGTTCGACCGGCTGGAGTCCGAGGCCGCCGCGTTCCACGAGTCGGTGCGGCGGGCGTTCCTCGACATGGCCGCCGCGGAGCCCGAGCGTTTCCTCGTCGTCGATGCTTCGATGCCCGCGGACGTCGTCCAGCAGGCCGTCCGTGCAGCGGTCGGCCCGCTCGTCGGGATCGACCAGGCATGACGGTGGTCGCTGCGAGGATGTCCGCATGAGCGTGTGGGACGGCCTGACGGGGCAGGAGGAAGCCGTCGCGGCGCTGCGTCGCGCGGCCGAGTCGCCCGAGGGCACCGGGGGCATGACCCACTCGTGGCTCATCACCGGGCCGCCCGGGTCCGGCCGGTCCAACGTCGCCTCGGCCTTCGCCGCGGCGCTCGTCGGCGACGGTCCGGACGACGACCACACCCTGCGCCAGATCACGGCGAAGACCCACCCGGACGTCTCGGTCCTGACCACCCAGCGCGTCATCATCACCATCGACGAGATCCGGCAGCTCGTGACGTCGTCGTACTACTCGCCGTCGGTCGGCCGCTACCGCGTCGTGATCATCGAGGACGCCGACCGCATGACGGAGCGCACCTCGAACCTGCTCCTCAAGGCGCTCGAGGAACCGCCGGAGCGCACCGTGTGGATCCTCTGCGCCCCGAGCGAGGCCGACCTGCTGCCGACGATCCGCTCGCGCGTCCGGTCCGTCCGGCTCCGGGTGCCCGGCGTCGAGTCCGTCGCGGACCTCCTGGTCGCCCGCACCGGGGTCGACCGTCCGCTCGCGATGGACGCGGCCCGGCAAGCCCAGAGCCACATCGGGATGGCCCAGCGGCTGGCGACGAGCGCGGACGCCCGCGATCGTCGACGGCGCACCCTGATGACCGTGCTCGGCGTGCGGAGCGTCGCCGACGCGGTGACTGCGGCCGCCGACCTCCTCGCCGTCGCGGACGAGGACGCCAAGGCCATCACGCAGGAACGCGACGGCGAAGAGCGCGACGCAGCCCTGCGGTCGCTCGGGGTCGAGCCCGGGGGCACGATCCCGCCGGCCCTGCGGTCGCAGTTGCGCGCGCTCGAGGACGACCAGAAGCGCCGAGCGACGCGGAGCCTCCGTGACGGCCTCGACCGCATCCTGGTGGACGTGTCGTCGTTGTACCGCGACCTCCTCCTGCTCGGCCTCGGGGCACCGGCCGAGCCCGTCAACCTGTCGATGCGCGACGAGCTCGAACGGGCGCTGCCGAGCGTGCCGCCGGCCGCTGCGCTCGAGGTCCTCGACGCGGTCACGACGGCACGGACCCGGATCGCCGCGAACGTCGCCGCGCTCCTCGCGCTCGAGGCCCTGCTCGTGACGATCGCGCGCGCGGTCCGCTGACCCAGCCGCGCGGGACCCGGCCCGACCGCCGCGCGGGACCCGGCCCGACCGCCGCGCGGGACCCAGCCCGACCGCCGCGCGGGACCCGGCCCGACCGCCGCGCGGGACCCGGCCCGACCGCGTCGTGGCACAAGGAACGCCCAGCGTGACCCGGCCCGACCGCCTCGTGGCACAAGGAACGCCCAGCGCGACCCGGCCCGACCGCCTCGTGGCACGAGGAACGACCGCCGAGCGCGACCCGCCCCACGACCCCGACCCGCGCCTCCCGTCCGCCCGTCCCGAAGACGCGAGGAGACGCGCCTGACGCAACCCACAGCCTCCCGTCCGACCGCGCGTGGGAGAATCGCGGCATGTCCGACGCAGCCCCCGGCCTGCGCGAGCGGAAGCGCCTCGCCACCCGACTCGCGATCCAGCAGGCCGCCCTGCGCATCGCCGTCGAGGACGGCCTCGCCGCCGTGACCGTGGACGAGATCTCCCGCCGCGCCGACGTCTCACCGCGCACGTTCTTCAACTACTTCCCGAGCAAGGAGCAGGCGCTCCTCGGCGACGACCCGACCCTGCCGGACGACGCGACGCTCGCCGAGTTCGTGGCGGGCGGCCCGTCCGGGGACCTGCTGCGCGACCTCGGGAGCCTCCTGGTGCACTCGACGCAGGCCCTGATCGACGAGCGCGGCCTCATCGCCGAGCGGCAGGAGGTCCTGCGGGAGAACCCGGAGCTCTTCTCCCGGCGCATGGCGTCGATGAAGGAGTTCCAGCACGAGATCGAGTCGGCCGTGTCCCGGCGGCTCGAGGACGGCGAGCCGGACCCCGACGCGCGCCGGCGACAGGCGCGGCTGCCT
>NZ_BACW01000166.1:0-1971 GCF_000333315.1 Curtobacterium sp. B8 | reverse complement strand
ATCGATCAAGGAGACACGTGCCAGGCACGAAGAAGCTCGTGATCGTCGAGAGCCCCGCGAAGGCCAAGACGATCGCGCAATACCTCGGTGACGGATACGAGGTCCAGGCGTCAGTCGGCCACATCCGTGACCTCATCGAGCCCAAGAACCTCCCCGCGGAGCTCAAGAAGGGCCCGATGGGGAAGTTCTCCGTGGACGTCGACAACGGCTTCGAGCCGTACTACGTGGTCTCCGACGCGAAGAAGAAGACCGTCTCCGAGCTCAAGCGGGCGCTCAAGGACGCCGACGAGCTCTACCTCGCCACTGATGAGGACCGCGAGGGCGAGGCCATCGCGTGGCACCTGCTCCAGGTGCTGAAGCCGAAGGTGCCGGTCAAGCGCATGGTGTTCCACGAGATCACCAAGGAGGCGATCCAGCGCGCGCAGGAGGCCACCCGCGAACTCGACACCGCGCTGGTCGACGCCCAGGAGACCCGCCGCATCCTCGACCGCCTCTACGGCTACGAGGTCTCGCCGGTGCTGTGGCGCAAGGTCGGCCCGGGGCTGTCCGCCGGTCGCGTGCAGTCCGCCGCGACCCGGCTCGTGGTCGACCGTGAGCGCGAGCGCCTGGCGTTCGTCTCCGCCAACTACTGGGACCTCACCGCACGGTTCGAGAAGGCCGGGGACACGGCGTTCACCGCCAAGCTCGCCCGTGTCCAGGGCATCCGCGTCGCTTCGGGGCGTGACTTCGACGACCGCGGTGCGATCTCCGGCGACGTCGTGCGCCTCGACGAGGCGTCGGCCGCCGCACTGACGACCGTGCTCGAGCGCGCCGGTGACGCGGTCGTCCGCTCGGTCGACTCGAAGCCGTACACGCGCCGCCCGGCCGCGCCGTTCACGACGTCGACCCTGCAGCAGGAGGCCGCGCGCAAGCTCCGCTTCTCCGCGCGCCAGACGATGAGCGTCGCGCAGTCGCTGTACGAGAACGGCCACATCACCTACATGCGGACCGACTCGTCGTCGCTCTCGCAGCAGGCCGTGACCGCCGCCCGCAAGCAGGCCGCCGAACTGTACGGAGCCGACAGCGTGCCGGACAAGCCGCGCAGCTACGCCGGCAAGAGCAAGAACGCCCAGGAGGCGCACGAGGCGATCCGTCCCGCTGGTGACACCTTCCGCACGCCGTCGCAGATGGAGAAGGTCCTCCGCGGCAACGACCTGCGGCTCTACGACCTCATCTGGAAGCGCACCGTCGCCTCGCAGATGGCGGACGCCAAGGGATCGACGGCCTCCGTGGTGCTCGGCATCTCCTCGTCCGAGGCCGTCGAGGGGCTGGCCTCGACGGCGAACGGCACCGACGCGGAGTTCACCGCGTCCGGCACCGTCATCACCTTCCGCGGCTTCCTCAACGCGTACGAGGAAGGTCGCGACGAGGAACGCCACGAGGCGAAGTCGGACGGCGACGACGCCAAGCTCCCGCAGATGGCCGAGGGCGACGAACTCGCCGTGCCGGACGTCGAGGCGAAGGGCCACGACACGTCGGCGCCCCCGCGCTACACCGAGGCGAGCCTCGTGAAGACGCTGGAGGAGCTCGGGATCGGCCGCCCCTCGACCTACGCCGCGATCATCTCGACGATCATCGACCGCGGATACGTCACGCAGCGGGGGAGCGCCCTCGTGCCGAACTGGATCGCGTTCAGCGTGGTCCGGCTCCTCGAGGACTACTTCGGCGACCTCGTGCAGTACGACTTCACGGCCTCCATGGAGGACGACCTCGACCGCATCGCGAGCGGCGACGAGGACCGCGTCGACTGGCTCAAGGGGTTCTACTTCGGCGGCGGTGACCAGCGCGGCCTCCGGACCGTCATCGACAACCTCGGCGAGATCGACGCGCGCGACATCAACTCGGTGGAACTCGCTCCCGGTCTCACGCTGCGCATCGGCCGCTACGGCCCGTACATCGAGGTGCCGAGCGACGACCCCGAGAAGCCCCGCC
>NZ_BACW01000167.1:0-1334 GCF_000333315.1 Curtobacterium sp. B8 | reverse complement strand
GCGCATCCTCCGCTCATCAAGCCGGACTTCGTGCACGTGTTCGTCGCCGGCAAGGTGGCGGAGCAGGGCGGCCCCGAGCTCGCCGAGCGCCTCGAGAACGAGGGCTACGACCGGTACGTCCAGGCCGCAGCGGCGGGCAACTGATGATCACCGCACTCTCCCCGGAGAAGTTCGACGAGGTCGTCGAGGGCCTCAAGGAGGTCCAGGACCCGGAGCTCGGCGTGAACATCGTCGACCTCGGGCTGATCTACGACCTCGCGATGGACGACGAGGCGAACGCGCTCGTCATCAGCATGACGCTGACGAGTGCGGGCTGCCCGCTCACGGACGTCATCGAGGGTGACACCGCGAACGCGCTCGACGGGATCGTCGACGCCTTCCGGATCAACTGGGTCTGGATGCCGCCGTGGGGCCCGGAGCGGATCACGGACGACGGGCGCGAGATGATGCGTGCGCTCGGCTTCTCGATCTAGTCGCGACCACACCTGACGGGAGGCGCGNTGCTCTTGGGCTCCGCGCCTCCCGTCGTTCATGTGGTCGCGCTGGTCGTCGCGACACGCCCGACTGGGTTCGCCATGGTCGCACGAGCTGTCGCTTTCGCGGCGCGCTGGCGACACTTCGTGCGACCTCGGCGTCACGCTTGCGGCATGTCGTGCGACCTCGGCGTCCGCACCCGGGCGTGTCGTGCGGCTCGTGCGGCTCGGGCGGCTGGCAACCGCGACGACGACACGCCCGGCGGGGTTCGCCGTGGTCGCACGAGCTGTCGCTTCCGCGGCGCGCTGGCGACAGTTCGTGCGACCTCGGCGTCACGCGAGCGGCGTGTCGTGCGACCTCTGCGTCACGCGTGCGGCATGTCGTGCGACCTCGGCGTCACGCGTGCGGCATGTCGTGCGACCTCGGCGCCCGCACCCGGGCGTGTCGCGCGGCATGTCGTGCGACCTCGGCGTCCGCACTCGGGCGTGTCGCGCACCCGCCCGCCGGACAGCACAACGGCCGAGGTCCCAGCACCCTGGGACCCCGGCCGCTGCCGAGCGGTGCGCCGCGCTCAGCGCCGGCCGACGGCCTTCCACGCCAGCGGCAGCACGCCCGCCGCGATGAGCGCCTTGGCGACACCGCCGAGGACGAACGGGTACAGCCCGGCAGCGAGCACCGACTGCAGGTCGTTCGGCGCGCCGAGCTGGCCGAGCGCGACCGCGAGCCACGGCAGCCCCGTCACGAACGGGATCGCGCTCGCGAGCAGCATCGCGACCGAGGCCCGACCGACATGGCGGTCCCAGTTCCGACGGGCGAACCAGCCGACGAGCCCGGCCGCGGGGATGAAGCCGATCACGTAG
>NZ_BACW01000168.1:0-1495 GCF_000333315.1 Curtobacterium sp. B8 | reverse complement strand
TCGTGCACCGTAGGGACACCGTCGAACGCACGCTCGAGGACGTCCGGGACCAGGAACGACCTACCTCGCACGGTGCGAGTCGGCCGCATCGGCGATCGCATCGTGAGAGGTTTCGCGCCCCGTGCGGGGGGTGTGCCCTGAACACGCTGTTGGGATCCTCGCACCGAGCGGGGGCGAGGGCGGGAGCGGGGGCGGGGGCGGGGACGGGGGCAGGTGCGGGGGCGGCCGCGTGCACGAGCGCCGCGGTCGCCGGGTGTTCGGGTGCGTCGAACACCCGCCCGACCGGCCCCTGCTCGACGATCCGGCCGTCCGCGACCACGGCCACCCGATCGGCCCAGCCGGCGACGAGGCCGAGGTCGTGCGTGATGACCAGCACGCCGGCTCCGCGTTGCTGGGCCCGGCGGAGCTGCTCCATGACGGCCACCGCGACACCGGCGTCGAGCGCGGTGGTCGGTTCGTCCGCGACGACGAGCGCGGGGGAGCCGATCGTGGCCGCCGCGATGAGGGCCCGCTGCCGCATCCCGCCGGAGAGCGTCCCGGCCAGCCGGCCGTCGGTCGCGATCGCGGGGTCGAGCCCGACGTCGGCGAGCGCGGTCCGCACGGCCTCGACCCGTTCGGCGGCGCGCATGGACGTGTGCAGTCGGAGTGCGTCCGCCACCTCGCGGCCGACCGGGCGGAGCGGGTCGAGGGCACCGAGGGCCTCCTGGCCGACGTACCCGACGCGGGTGCCGCGGAGCCGACGCCAGTCGCGTTCGCGGAAGCCCCTCGCGTCCGTGCCGGCCACCTCGAGCCGGTCGGCGGCGACCTCGGCTCGGTCGGCGGACAGCCCGAGGAGCGCGCGGGCGGTCACGGTCTTGCCCGCGTCCTGGAGGCGCAGGGCCGGCCCGTCACGCTCCTCACGCACCCGGGTCGGCTGGGACTCGCGGAGCACCGGCAGTTCCTGCTCGACCACGCCACCGCACCCGCGGTGCTGTTCCTCGACGACGACGTCTGGCTCGAGCCGGGAACGGTCCGCCGGATGCTCGACGCCCTGCGCTCGCTCGACTGCGGGTTCGTGGGGTCGGCCGTGCAGGGGCTGTCGTACCTAGCCGACCGACGTCCGGCCGAGACAGCGGTGTTCGAGCCGTGGGCGGACGGTGTCGAACCGGAGGTCGTGCGTCGCGGGACCCCGGCCCACGACCGGTGGTCGCTCCACAACGCCGCGAACCTGGCGCACGTCGCCTCCGACCTCGGTGTGGAGCAGGGCGGCTGGGTGCCCTACCGGGTCGCCTGGGTCGGCGCCTGCGTGCTCTACGGCCGGGAGCGACTCGACTCGGCGGGCGCGTTCCGCTTCTGGCCCGAGCTCCCACCGCAGCACGCCGGCGAGGACGTCGTCGCCCAGTGGCGGGTCATGGAACGCTTCGGCGGCGCGGGCATCGTCCCGTCGGGCGCGGTGCACCTCGAGTCGCCGACCACGGTGACGGACCGCCGGGTCGACGCGCCGGACGTCGGTCCA
>NZ_BACW01000169.1:0-6744 GCF_000333315.1 Curtobacterium sp. B8 | reverse complement strand
TCGAGGGAGTCGTACATCGCCAGCAGACGGTCGCGGGGCGTGCCCGCGGCGGCGACGGCTTGCTCGATGCCGTGCTCCCAGTACTCGTGCCGTCCCGTCAGCACGGCTGCGACGAGCTGCTCCTTGCCCGGGAACGCCGCGTAGAGCTTCTTGAGCGACACCCCGGCGCCGGTGCGGATCTCGTCCATCCCGACCGACTGGATGCCGCGCGCGTAGAAGAGCTCGTCGGCGACCGCGACGATGTGCGCCCTGGTGTCCGCCTCGACCGTGCTCGTAGCCATGTCGTACCCCGTTCCCTGCGTGTTCACCGTTCCCGTGTTGCAAGGGGAACGATCGTTCTCTAGTGTAGGGGACATCAACGGGGAACGACCGTTCTCCGTCAGGTGCAGGGGAAGGGAACCATCATGGGCAGCATCACCGTCGGGACCGAGAACAGCGTCGACATCGCGCTCCACTACGAGGACAAGGGATCGGGCCAGCCGATCGTCCTCATCCACGGCTTCCCGCTCGACGGCAACTCGTGGGAGGGGCAGGTCCCGCCGCTCCTCGACGCCGGGTACCGCGTGGTCACGTACGACCGCCGGGGGTTCGGCCAGTCCTCGCAGCCGTCGACCGGCTACGACTACGACACCTTCGCGGACGACCTGCACACCGTCCTCGAGACCCTCGACCTGCGCGACGTCATCCTCGTCGGCTTCTCGATGGGCACCGGTGAGATCGCCCGCTACATCGCCCGCCACGGAGAGGAGCGGATCGCCAAGGTCGCGTTCCTCGCCTCGCTCGAGCCGTACCTCGCGATCACCGACGACAACCCGGACGGCGCCGGCCCGATGTCCTTCTTCGAGGGCATCGCCGCCGACGTGAAGAAGGACCGCTACGCGTACTTCACGAACTTCTACCAGGACTTCTTCAACCTCGACGAGAACCTCGGCTCGCGGATCTCGGAGGAGCAGGTCCGGAACGCGTGGAACGTGGCAGCCGGTTCGGGCTCGATCGCATCCGCCGCGGCGCCGCTCACCTGGCCGACCGACTTCCGCGAGGACATCCCGAAGGTCACCGTCCCGGCGCTCATCGTGCACGGCACGTCGGACAACATCCTGCCGATCGACGCCACCGGCCGCCGCTTCACCAAGGCTCTCCCGCACGCGGAGTACGTCGAGATCGAGGGAGCCCCGCACGGCCTCCTCACGACGCACACCGCCGAGGTGAACGAGGTCCTGCTCGGCTGGCTCACGAAGTAGCCGTTCCGGCGCTGGTCGCCGGCGCACAACCGAAGTCACCCCGCGCCGCGGTTTTCCGCGGTTCGGGGTGACTTTGGTTGTGCGGACGCGAACCGCGTGGCGCCGCGCTCAGTCCTCTTCCGGTGCGTCGTCCGGGTTGGTCACCTGCGCGTGGCCGGCGGGGTCGAGGTGGATCGACGTGCCGTCGTCGAGCTCGACGATCGGCTTCCCCTCGAGGAACGTGAGCGTCCACCCCCACGACGACGTGTCGACGGACTCGGCCGCGAGCTCCTCCTCGACCCCCTGCACGGCGACGACCATCGCTTCGGGGAGTCGCGCAGGCGGCTGCCCACCCACGCTCCATCGTGTGCCCAACTGCATCCGTGCCTCCAGTCCGGTGCGGGCCGACCGGTCGCGGACGCGAGCCGGCCGACCGTGCGACGCTACGCCGGCTGTTCCGCCAGCTCGATGTCGACGACGGCCAGCTCGGCGCCGTCCGTGAACGACAGGTCCGCGATGCGACCGACGGCCGCGAGGTCGACGGCAGCACGCTCGATGAGCGCACGCGTCTCGGCGGGCGCGGCGACGACCGCCCGCGTCACCGGCGTCTTCTGGGACGCCTTGGCCGCCGTCTTCGCACCGCGGATGCCGATGAGCGCCTGGCCGACGGCCGCGAGCAGGCCCGACGGCCCTGCACCCAGCCGGTCAGCTGCACCCGGCCCCGCGGCGGCCGCCAGGCCGCTCGCAGTAGGCCACTGTGCGCGGTGCACGCTGGTCTCGTGGGTCCAGGCCCAGACCTCTTCGGTCGCGAACGGGAGGAACGGTGCCAGCAGGCGGAGCAGCGCGTCGATCGCGGCGCGCAGCGCGAGGACCGCGCTCGCCTGCGTCTCGTGCGTCGCGTCGGTCGCGGTGCCGTAGGCGCGCTCCTTCACGAGCTCGAGGTAGTCGTCGCAGAACGTCCAGAAGAAGCGCTCGGTGACCTCGAGTGCCCGGGCGTGGTCGAAGCCGTCGAACGCGGCCGTCGCCTGCTCGATGACCGATCCGAGCTCGGCGAGCATGTCGGTGTCGAGTGCCTCGGTCACGGCGTGCGCGCCCTCGGGCAGCGGGAAGCCGTAGACGAACTTCGCCGCGTTGAGGACCTTGATCGCCAGGCGTCGGCCGACCTTGATCTGCTTCGGGTTCTGCGGGTCGAACGCCGCGTCCGTGCCGAGCTTCGAGGAGGCCGCCCAGTACCGGACCGCGTCCGCGCCGTGCTGCTCGAGGATCGACAGCGGCGTGACGACGTTGCCCTTCGACTTCGACATCTTCTTGCGGTCGGGATCGACGATGAAGCCGGAGATGCTCGCGTGCTTCCACGGCACGACGTCCGCCTCGAGCTGGCTGCGGAGCACCGTCGTGAAGAGCCAGGTGCGGATGATGTCCTGCGCCTGCGGCCGGACGTCGTACGGGAACACCAGGTCGTACAGCGCCGGGTCGGACTCCCACTTGCCCGCGAGCTGCGGGGTCAGCGACGAGGTCGCCCAGGTGTCCATGACGTCGAGCTCGCCCTGGAAGCCGCCCGCGACACCGCGCTGCGACTCCTCGTAGCCGGGGGCCGGCTCGGACGCCGGGTCGACCGGGAGCTGGTCCTCGGTCGGCACGATCGGCTGGTCGTACACCGGGTTGCCGTCGGCGTCGAGCGGGTACCAGACCGGCAGCGGCACGCCGAAGAAGCGCTGGCGGGAGATGAGCCAGTCGCCGGAGAGGCCGCCGACCCAGTTGTCGTAGCGGACGCGCATGAAGTCCGGGTGGAACGCGATCTCCTCGCCGCGCTTCCGGAGCGTGGTCTTGAGCTCCTCGTCACGCGCGCCGTTCACGATGTACCACTGGCGCGTCGAGACGATCTCGAGCGGCTTGTCGCCCTTCTCGAAGAACTTCACCGGGTGGTTGATGGTCTTCACGTCGCCGATGAGCTCGCCGGACTCGGTGAGGGCGTCCACGACGACCTTCTTCGCCGAGAACACGGTCTTGCCCGCCATCTCCGCGTAGAGCGCCTTGCCCTGCTCGCTCGCGATCCACGTCGGCTCGTCGGAGCGGACACGGCCGTCGAAACCGATGATCGCGCGGTTCGGCAGCTGCAGCTCGCGCCACCACACGACGTCGGTGGTGTCGCCGAAGGTGCAGACCATCGCGATGCCGGCGCCCTTGTCCTGCTGCGCGAGGTGGTGTGCGAGCACCGGGACCTCGACGTCGAACAGGGGGGAGCGGACCGTGGTGCCGAAGAGGTCCTGGAAGCGCTCGTCGTCGGGGTGCGCGACGAGGGCGACGCAGGCGGGGAGGAGCTCCGGGCGGGTGGTCTGGATGACGACGTCGTCCCCGCCGTCCGTCCGGTGGAAGGCCAGGCCGTGGTAGGCGCCGGGCATCTCCTTGTCCTCGAGCTCCGCCTGGGCGACGGCCGTGCGGAAGGTGACGTCCCAGAGCGTCGGAGCGTCGGCCTGGTAGGCCTCGCCGCGCTCCAGGTTGCGGAGGAAGGCACGCTGGGCGCTGGCCCGCGAGGTGTCGTCGATCGTGCGGTACGACTGCGTCCAGTCGACGGACAGGCCGAGCGTGCGGAAGAGGTGCTCGAACTGCTGCTCGTCCTGCACGGTCAGCCGCTCGCACAGCTCGATGAAGTTGCGGCGCGAGATCGGGAGCTGGTCGGCGGCCTTGCTCGACTTGGTGTCGCCGCCCTCGAACGGCGGGACGAAGGCCGGGTCGTAGGGGAGCTGCGGGTCGCAGCGGACGCCGTAGTAGTTCTGCACGCGGCGCTCGGTCGGCAGCCCGTTGTCGTCCCAGCCCATCGGGTAGAAGACGTGCTTGCCGCGCATCCGCTCGTACCGGGCCTTGAGGTCGGTGTGGGTGTACGAGAACACGTGACCGATGTGCAGCGAGCCCGAGGCGGTCGGCGGCGGGGTGTCGATCGAGTAGACGGCGGCGCGGTTTCCGGCGGCGGAACGGTCGAAGCGGTAGGTGCCGTCCTGCTCCCAGACCGGGCCCCAGACGTCTTCGAGTCCGTCGACCGTGGGCTTCTCGGGCATGGGCTTCGACATGGCGGGCCTTCCGTTCGGTGCGGTGCTGGGACCGCTCTGTGCGGCACCGAGTCCGTGGTGAGGTGCCTGAATGTCCACGCACGTGCGGCGCGGTACCCCCGATGGTAGCGGCTCGCACCGTCGTCGCCGACGGCCGATACCACACCGGCCTGACGGACACGCCGGGCGTTTGGTAGGCTGTCGGAGTTTGTCCGGCGGACGCGGGGTTCGCGAGGACTGCAGTGACGCCGTCCGCCGGGCGCCCGAAGGCAAGACTCAGCACTACCGGAGGAACGATTTGTCACCGAACCAGACCAGCCCCGCGAACGGCGATCGGCCGCTGCGGACGAAGGGCGCCGTGAAGCGGGCCCGCCGCAAGCTGACGAAGGACGACGTCACCGTCGTCGAGGAGTCGCTGCTCAAGCGCGCCGTCGCGGCCGCCGCCCTCGGCAACGCGATGGAGTGGTTCGACTTCGGCATCTTCGCGTACCTGACGGTCACGATCTCGCAGGTGTTCCTGCCGAAGGGGGACCCGGCGGCCAACGTCGTCGCGACCTTCGGGTTCTTCGCGGCCGCGTTCATCGTGCGCCCGATCGGTGGGGCCGTGTTCGGCCCGATCGGCGACCGGATCGGCCGGCAGAAGGTCCTCGCACTGACGATGATCCTCATGGCGGCCGGCACGCTCATGATCGGCCTGATCCCCTCGTACCAGACCATCGGCTTCTGGGCGCCGGTGCTGCTGCTCGTGGCCCGCTTCGTGCAGGGCTTCTCGACCGGTGGCGAGTACGGCGGCGCCGCGACGTTCATCGCCGAGTACTCGCCGGACAAGCGCCGCGGGTTCATGGGCTCGTGGCTCGAGTTCGGCACGCTCGCCGGCTACGTGCTCGGCGCTTCGATCGTCACCGGCCTGCAGTTCGGCCTCTCCGAGGACGCACTCCTCAGCTGGGGCTGGCGCATCCCGTTCATCGTCGCCGGTCCGCTCGGCCTCATCGGGCTCTACCTCCGTCTCAAGCTCGAGGAGACCCCGGCGTTCCAGAAGCAGCAGGAGCAGGCCGCCGAGCGCGAGTCCCAGAAGACCCCGTTCCTCCGCCTCTTCGCCGAGAACTGGCGCTCGCTGCTCATCTGCATCGGCCTGGTGCTGGTCTTCAACGTGACCGACTACATGCTGCTGTCGTACATGCCGACGTACCTCGAGCAGAACCTCGGCCAGAACGCGACCTTCGGCCTGATCCTCATCGTGATCGTGATGATCCTGATGATGGTCGTCATCACGTTCGGCGGTCGGCTCTCCGACCGGTTCGGCCGACGCCCGGTGCTGGCCGCGGGCTGCATCGGCTTCTTCCTGCTGTCGTGGCCGTCGCTCAAGCTCGTCCAGAGCGGCACCGGCGTGGGGGTGTTCTTCGGCCTCCTCATCCTGGGGCTCGTGCTCGTCACGTTCACCTCGACGATGCCCTCGACGCTCCCCGCGCTGTTCCCGACGATCATCCGTTACGGGGCGCTCGCGATCGCGTTCAACGTCTCCGTCTCGCTCTTCGGTGGCACCACCCCGCTCGCGACCTCGGCGCTCATCAACGCCGCGAAGGACGCCGGGCTCGGCTGGGCCGAGGACATCCCCGCGTTCTACCTCATGGTCGCGGCCGTGATCGGCCTCGTCGCGGTGTACTTCACGAAGGAGACCGCCGCCACCCCGCTGATGGGGTCGGGCCCGACGGTCGCGCACGAGGACGAGATCGCCGCGGTCATCGAGGACTACAACGACCCGGAGTCCGACCTCGCCCAGTCCGACTGGGCGAAGGACTTCTCGACGAGCGAGATCCCCGTGATCAGCGGCGACGCGCCGACGTCCGGCGGTGAGCGCACGGAGCCCACGGGCTCCTGACGACCGGCCTGGAGGCGCGGTGCGGATCCGTCCCGCACCGCGCCTCCGGTCGTCCGGTCGCGCTGGTGCGGGTCGCGCGCTGCCGCGAGTCTTGCGCTGCCGCGGGTGTCGCGCTGCCGCGGGTGTCGCGCTGCCGCGGGTCTCGCGCTGCCGCGAGTCTCGCGCTGCCGCGGGTCGCGCGCCGCTGCGAGTCTCGCGCTGCGCGACATCGCTCGTGCGTTCGACCGCGATGAGTGTCGCGCAGCACGAGTCTCGGCTCGCGCAGCGCGAGTCTCGGGTCGCGCGGCACGAGTCGGCCGCGTCAGGCGGCGGGGGCGGTCGGCCCGGAGGCCAGCACCTCGGCCGCGCGCAACAGCTGCGCCGTCACGGCGTGCGTCGGTCGCGAGAGCACCCGCTCGGCCGGTCCCCGTTCGACCACCGCGCCCTCGTGGACGACGAGCACGTCGTCCGCCATCCGTCGGACCGCCCGCAGGTCGTGCGACACGAAGAGCATCGCCACGCCGGTGTCGTCCCGCAGTCGTTCGAGCAGCCCGAGCACCGCGTCCTGCACTGTGGCGTCGAGCGCCGTGACGGGTTCGTCGAGCACGAGGACCTCGGG
>NZ_BACW01000170.1:0-1044 GCF_000333315.1 Curtobacterium sp. B8 | reverse complement strand
CGTCAGCGACCTCCGGACCGACCCGTGGGACTTCGCCGTCCTGCCGGCGGCCGAACCGACCGGACGCCCCGGACCGGCCGAGCACCCCGAACCGACCGCCGCGTCGGGACCGTCCGCGTCGGCCGCAGCAGCGGCCGACCCCACCGGCGCCGCAGCCGGGACCACCCCTGAAGCAGAAGGAGCCTGACCGTGAAGGCAGCACCCGAGGACCAGGTCATCCTCCTCGACGTCCAGCGACTCGACAACGACGTGACCCGCATCGAGCACCGCATCACCTCGCTGCGCAAGGGCGACCAGCTCACCGAGCTCGGCACGAAGGCCGCCGCCCTGCGTGGTGAACTCGCGGCAGCGACCGGCCTGGTCGAGGACGCGGAGCGCGAGCTCGCCCGGCTCGAGTCCGACACCGCGATCGCGCAGGCCCGGGTCGAGCGGGACACCACGCTCCTGCAGAACGTCGCGAACGCGAAGGACGCCGCAGGGCTCCAGAGCGAGCTCGACTCCCTGCAGCGGCGGATCGGCGACCTCGAGACGAGCGAACTCGAGGTCATGGAGCAGCTCGACGGGCTGCGGGCGCGTGTCGGCGACATCGAGGCGCAGCTCGCGGACGCAGACGCCGCCCGCGCCGGTCTCGCGGCCGAGCGTGACGCCGAGATCGCACGGCTCGAGGCCGATCGCGCCTCGGCCGTCCAGTCGCGTGCCGACGTCGCCGCGAAGGTCCCGGACGACCTGCTCGCGCTCTACGACCGGCAGCGTGCGCGGTACGGCTTCGGTGCGTCGTTGCTGCAGGGCGGGGTGTCGACCGCGTCCGGCGTGACGCTGACGGCCTCGGACCTGCAGACGATCCGGGCCGCGGCGCCGGACGACGTCGTGCTGTGCCCGGACAGCGACGCCATCCTCGTGCGCACGCCCGAGTCGGGGCTGTAGACCCGACCGCCCGTCGGACGGGAGGCGCGGTGCCGGGCTGGCACCGGGCCTCCCGTCCGTGCCGCGGCCGCAGCGGCGTGCGGCGGCGTGCGGCGGCGCTGCGGCGGTGGCTGGGTGCCA
>NZ_BACW01000171.1:0-13358 GCF_000333315.1 Curtobacterium sp. B8 | reverse complement strand
TCGGTCCCGGGGGACCTCTAGAGTCACGCCTCCTGGCGACGCTCGTGGTCATACCGAGATCCCCCGCGCTGCCATGAAGGGGACCGGATCGGTGGCGGCGCCGTTGATCCGGGTCTCGAAGTGGAGGTGGCACCCGGTCGACCAGCCGGTCGATCCGATCTTCGCGATCTGCTGCCCGGCCGAGACGTGCTGGCCGTTCGCGACGAGGATCCCGCCGTCGACGATGTGCCCGTAGGCCGTGGAGATGCCGCCGCCGTTGTCGAGCACGACCTCGTTGCCGTAGCCGCCGCCGTTCCCGGCGAAGACGACGGTGCCGTCGTGTGCGGCGTAGATAGGTGCGTAGCAGGCGGGCGCGAGATCGACCCCGGCATGCAGCGCGACGGCGTGCGTGTAGGGGTCGACGCGCATGCCGAAGCCGCTGGTCTGGTAGCCGCCGGCGGGTCGGACCCAGCCCGACGCGTTCGGGGAGCCGCCCCCGGTCCCACCCTGGCTCGTCGCGGCGGCGGCAGCGGCAGCACGGGCGGCAGCGGCGGCGATGCGCGCCTGCCGCTTCTTCTCCTCCTCGACGCCCTTCTTGTAGCTGGCCTCGACACCCCGTTGCTTCGTGGTGAGGAGCGTCAGCTGGGCCTCGAGTCGCGTCTGGTTGTCCGTCTGCGCGCTGACGGCGTCCTGTGCGGCCTCGGCGGCGCCCTGCGCTTCTTGCATCTTCGAGCGCGCGGTCGCGGCCAGTGCGCCGAGCGCCTGCTTCGCGACGTCCGCCTTGTCCGCGAGGCCCTGGGCGGTCCCACGGTCCTGGGAGGCCTGGGCGTAGATGCCGTCGGCCTGTTCGCTGAGCTTCGACATCGCGCCGAGCTCGTACAGCAGGTCACCGGAGTCGGACGGGTGCGAGAGGAGGTCCGTGGTGACGGTGTTCGAGCTCGCGCGCCCGAGCTGGGCCGCCAGCTGTCCCGCCTGCGCCTCGGACGCACTCGCGGTCTTCTCCGCGTCGTCGGCCTGGCCCTGGAGCGACTTCTGCCGGAGCGTCGCCTCGTCGTACTTCGACTGTGCGGCCTGGTACGCCTCGCCGGCGGACTGCGCGGCTTGCTGCTTCGCCTTCGCCTCGGCCTGCAGCGAGGAGATCAGCGACTTGATCTCGCTGACCTTGTCCTGCTGGGCCTGGGTCGACGACTTGGCCTTCTGGACGTCGTCCCAGCTGGGGTACGTGGTCGCGCTGGCCGGGCCGCTCGGCGTGAGCGCGGCGAGGACACCGGCAGCGAGCACGACCGCGACCGCTGCGGCGATGACGCGGCTGCGGTGGCGGAGGGACAGCGTTGGTGAGGTCGACATGTGTCTCGATTTCGTAACAGCGCGGCAAGGCTCACGCACGTAACACTGTTAACAGACGCAACAGTAACAACAGGTGCCGCAACCGGTCACCCCTCGTGCGAGGGGCAGCCGGTGGCGACGACGATGCTCGCACCCGGGCATCGACAGCACGAATCGGGGCCTGGTGCCCCACGCTGAGTGAAGGCCCGCCGCCGGTTGGGGCAGGCGCGACACGCCGGGGAGGACGCGCTCAGGGGGCTCGATTTGTGAAACCCGTGGGGCATCCGTATGCTTGTCCATCGGTAGCGCACTGCACCGCTTGCGGCCCTATCGTTTAGTGGCCTAGGACACCGCCCTTTCACGGCGGCAGCACGGGTTCGAATCCCGTTGGGGTCACTCTTCGTGAGTGAGCAGGCAAGCAGAGCACCACCGAGCAGTACACACAACGCAGTACCCACAACAACACATGGCCCTGTAGCGCAGTTGGTTAGCGTGCCGCCCTGTCACGGCGGAGGTCGCGGGTTCAAGTCCCGTCAGGGTCGCCACGGCTGGATAGCTCAGTTGGTAGAGCGTTCGACTGAAAATCGAAAGGTCCACGGATCGATGCCGTGTCCAGCCACGGTGAAAGGCCCCCTACTCCGGTAGGGGGCCTTTTCGCGTTCCCGGAGTTGCCCCGTCCCCGGACGCGCGGGGTGTCAGCGGTGCCGACCGTGTTCGCACAACCAAAGTCAGCACACACCGCGGTTCGGCGCAGTTCCGACTGACTCCGGTTGTGCGAACGCAGGTCGAACCGGCGCGCCGGCCCCCGCGACTACGCCTCGCGCGCCTTCGGGCTGCTGTCGTTCGTCTTCGCCGGGTCGCGCTCGACGACACCACCCAGGGCGTCGTCGATCCGCGTCAGCAGCTCGGCGGGGATGGTGACCCCGGCGGCACCCGCGTTGTCGTGCACCTGCTCCGGCCGCGAGGCCCCGATGATCGCCGACGCCACGTTCTCGTTCTGCAGCACCCACGCCACCGCGAGCTGCGCCATCGACAGGTTCAGCTCGTCGGCGACGGGCTTCAGGTCCTGCACGGCCGAGAGCACTTCGTCGTTCATGAACCGGGAGATCATCTTCGCGCCGCCCTTGTCGTCGGTGGCACGGGACCCTTCAGGGAGCGGCTGGCCCGGCTGGTACTTGCCGGTCAGCACGCCCTGGGCGATGGGCGACCAGACGATCTGCGAGATGCCGAGTTCCTTCGAGGTGGGGACGACCTCGCCCTCGATGACCCGCCAGAGCGCCGAGTACTGCGGCTGGTTCGAGATGAGCTGGAAGCCGAGCTCCTTCGCCAGTGCCGCACCGGCACGGAGCTGGTCCGCGGTCCACTCGCTGACACCGACGTACAGCACCTTGCCCTGACGGACGACGTCGGCGAACGCCTGCATCGTCTCCTCGAGGGGCGTCTCGTAGTCGTAGCGGTGCGCCTGGTAGAGGTCGACGTAGTCGGTCTGCAGTCGTTCGAGCGATCCGTCGATGGACTCGAGGATGTGCTTCCGTGACAGACCGGTGTCGTTGTGCCCCTTCGGCCCGGTGGGGCCGAACACCTTCGTCGCGATCTCGAGCGACTGCCGGCGCTCCCCCTTGAGGGCCTCGCCGAGGACGGTCTCGGCGCCGGTGTTCGCGTAGACGTCGGCGGTGTCGAACGTCGAGATGCCGACGTCCAGCGCCGCCCGGACGCAGGCGATCGCCGCGTCGTTCTCGACCTGGGAGGCGTGGGTCAGCCAGTTGCCGTAGGTGATCTCGGAGACCTTGAGGCCCGAGTTCCCGAGGTAGCGGTACTCCATGTGCGTGTCACTCCTGTCGTGGGCCGCGTCGGTGCGGTCCGAACCGTGACGGTAGTCTTCGCGAGCTCCGTGCGAGCGGATGACTGTACGCTGATGTTTCACGAATGGGCCGGCAAAGACGAAACCCCGGCGATGTGGCCTGGGCCAGGGATCGTTCCGGGGTCTTCGCGATCAACGGTAGCAGGGGAATCATGCGGGAGGACGTGCTCGAGCGTCTGCTCACGGCCGAACGACTCCGGTCTAGCGCCGAGGTGACGGGATCGTCGGCCGGTGCGCTGCGGCTGTCCGCGTGGAACATGCGAGCCTCAGCGTCGGTCATGGAACTCGCTGGCGTCGTCGAGGTCGTTGCCCGCAACGCACTCGACCGAGAACTTCGCGCTTGGGCGGCCGCCCGCTCCGGGCGACCGTGGTTCGACGTGGCTCCGCCCGACGCCCGTGGCACTGCAGACCTGGCGAAGGCTCGAGCGCGTGCAGGTCGGAACGCACGTCTCGACGAAGTCCACGGCCGGGTCATCGCGGAACTCACCTTCGGGTTCTGGCGGTACCTCGTCGAGTCGCGGCACCACACCTCGCTCTGGGTACCGGATCTCCACAGGGCCTTCCCCCACGGGCCGGACAACCTCCGCGTGCGGCGGAGCGAGGTGACACGGCGACTCCAGCAGCTGCACTTCGTCCGGAACCGCGCCGCGCACCATGAGCCGATCCACGCTCGCGACCTGCACCGCGACCACGACTACGCCATCGAGCTCCTCGATTGGATCAGCCCCGTCGCCGCCGAGTGGGCAGCGTGCACGACGTCGCTCCGCGCGGTCCTCGCCACCCGACCCAGCGCATGAGGTGCAGGATCGCAGGGGCGCGGTGCACAGCGGCACCGCCAGGAGCGAAGGAGCATCCATGACCGGAGCGAGTGTCCTGTTCATCGGCGGCAGCGGGGTGATCAGCGCCGCATGTGTCCGCGAAGCCGTCGAGCAGGGGTTCGACGTGACGGTGCTCAACCGGGGGACCACCGGGGGCAGGCCGATCCCGGATCAGGTGACGCGCCTCCAGGCCGACGTGTCGGACCGCGCCGCACTGGCGGAGGTGCTGGGCGACCGCCGGTGGGACGTCGTCATCAACTGGATCGCGTTCACGCCCGACCAGGTGCAGGCGGACGTCGAGACCTTCGCCGGCCGGACGCGCCAGTACGTCTTCATCAGCTCGGCCTCGGCGTACCAGACCCCGGCGACGCACCTGCCGATCACGGAGTCGACGCCGCTGAAGAACCCGTACTGGCAGTACTCGCGCGACAAGATCGCGTGCGAGGAGCTGCTCATGCAGGCGTACCGGGAGCAGGACTTCCCGGTCACGATCATCCGACCGTCGCACACCTACGACGAGACGAAGCTCCCGCTGACCGGCGGGTGGACCGCGGTCGCACGCATGCGTGCGGGCAAGCCGGTCATCATCACGGGTGACGGGTCGTCGCTGTGGACCCTCACGAACAGCCGGGACTTCGCGGTCGGTTTCACGGGGCTGCTCGACAACGCCTCGGCGATCGGCGAGGCCTTCACCATCACGAGCGACGAGGCGCCGACCTGGAACCAGATCGCCCACGAGATCGCGGCGGCTGCCGGCGTCGACGATCTGAAGATCGTGCACGTGCCCGCGGACGCGATCAACGCGGTGGACCCGGAGTGGGGTGCGGCGCTCCTCGGCGACAAGGCGAACAGCTCCGTGTTCGACAACAGCAAGGTGCGGTCCCTGGTGCCGTGGTACCGGCCGCGGATCCCCTACCGGCAGGGTGTGCGCGAGGTCATCGCCTGGTACGAGGCGCACCCGGAGGAGCAGGTCGTCGACGAGCGGCTCGACGGGCTGATGGACGAGCTCGCCGAGCGCTGGGCGGTGTAGCGCGCGCTGCGCCGCGGCGCGCGGACCGCGGCGCGGCACGGCGCGCGGGCCGCGCCACGCGGCGGCGCACAACGGAAGACACCCGGAACCACGTGATCGCGTGGTTCCGGGTGATTTCGGTTGTGCGGAGGCGATACGAACAGGATCACCGGCCGGGAGGCACGGCGTGCGCCCGCCCGGTCAGCTGCGGGCGCGCAGGACCTCACCGAGCGCGCCGACCGCGTGCCGCACCTCGTCGTCGGTGACGACGAGCGGCGGCGCGAAGCGGATCGTCGACCCGTGGGTGTCCTTCACGAGGACGCCCCGGTCGGCCATGTCGTGCGCGATCTCCTTGCCGGTCCCGAGCGCGGGGTCGATGTCGATCCCGGCCCAGAGTCCGGCGACGCGGTGCGCGACGACCCCGTGACCGACGAGGTCCTCGAGGAGGCCTCGGAGCACGGGCTCGCCGTCGAGCGCCCGCTGCTGGAACGTGCCCTCGGCGAGCATCGCCACGACCTCGGAGCCCACGGCCGCCGCCAGCGGGTTGCCGCCGAACGTCGAGCCGTGTTCGCCCGGACGCAGGACGCCGAGCACGTCGCGGCGACCGACCACGGCGGACACCGGGACGATGCCGCCGCCGAGCGCCTTGCCGAGCGTGATCAGGTCCGGCGTGACCCCGACGCGCTGCACCGCGAGGGTGTGGCCGGTGCGTCCGAGGCCGGACTGGATCTCGTCGGCGACGAGGAGGGCGCCGAACTCGTCGCAGACCTCCCGGACCGCGGGCAGGTAGGACGCCGGCGGGATGACCACGCCGCCCTCGCCCTGGATCGGCTCGAGCAGGACGGCGACGACGGTCTCGTCCATCGCGGCGCGGAGGGCGTCCGCGTCGCCGTACGGCACGGTGCGGAACCCGGGCGTGAACGGTCCGAAGTCGTTCCGGGCCGTCGGGTCGTCGGAGAACGACACGATCGTGGTCGTGCGGCCGTGGAAGTTCCCGGACGCGACGATGATCGTCGCCCGGTCGGCCGGGACGCCCTTGACGCGGTAGCCCCAGGCGCGCGAGACCTTGATCGCGGACTCGACGGCCTCGGCCCCGGTGTTCATCGGGAGCACCATGTCCGTGCCTGTCAGGTCCGCGAGCGCGGCGGCGAACGGCCCGAGCCGGTCGTTGACGAACGCGCGGCTCGTCAGGGTCACCCGGTCGAGCTGGGTCCGGGCGGCGTCGAGCAGCCGGGCGTTGCCGTGGCCGAAGTTCACCGCGGAGTACGCGGCGAGGCCGTCCAGGTAGCGCTTGCCGTCGACGTCCGTCACCCACGCCCCGTCGCCCGACGCGATGACGACGGGCAGCGGGCTGTAGTTGTGGGCGAGGGAGCGGTCCTCCACGGCGAGCGCGGCGGCCGTCGCCGCACCGAGCGACGCGGACATCGCGGTGGCCATCAGGACCGCGCGACCGAGTTGCCGGTGCCGACCGGGTGCAGGTCGAGCGTGCAGCACTTGACGCCGCCGCCGCCGAGCAGGAGCTCGGACAGGTCGACGCCGATCGGGTTGTAGCCCTTCTCGCGCAGCTGCTCCGCGAACCGCTCGGCGCGCGACGCGATCACGACGTTGTAGCCGTCCGAGTACGAGTTCAGGCCGAGGATCGCGGCGTCCTCCTCCGTGGCGATGATCGCGTCCGGGAAGCGCTCGCGCAGGATCTCGAGCGAAGCCTCGTCGAAGGCGCTCTCGAGGTAGGCGATGTTGCTCCGGCCGGACGCATCGGGCTCGGGGTCGAGCACGGCGATCGCGGTGTCGAGGTGGTAGAAGCTCGGGTTGACGAGCCTGAGCGTGACGACCTCGCGGCCGTAGATCTTCGCGAGTTCCTCGTGCGAACTGCTGTCGGAGCGGAAGCCGGTGCCGGCGAAGATCGTGTCCCCGATGAGCAGGAAGTCGCCCTCGCCCTCGTTGGTCTCCTCGGGCTCGGCGACGGTCAGGCCGGCGCTGCGGAACCAGTCCATGTAGGCCGGACCCTCGGGCTGGCGCTCGGGGTACTGGAACTTGGCGCCGTACGCGACGCCGTCGAGCACGAAGCCGCCGTTGGCCGCGTAGACCATGTCGGGCAGGCCCTCGATCGGCTCGATGTACGAGATGTCGAAGCCGAGCTGCTCGTAGACGTCGACGAGCGACTGCCACTGCTGGACGGCCTTCGACGTGTCGGTCGGGTCCTCCGGGTGCATCCACGGGTTGATCCGGTAGCTGACCGTGTAGTGGGTCGGCTTGCACATGAGGATCGTGCGCTTGGTCGCGACACGGGCCGGGGTGGCGAGGGATTCGGGAGCGGTGTTCGACATCAGTCCTCCTGGGGGACCGGGGCCCGAGCCTGCCAGGAACCACCACTGGACGAGTTGCAGAGCTCCGGCGAGATGCAGGCTCACTCGCCGTAGCGGACCAGGTCGACGCCGATCGAGAGTCTTGCACACACCGTCCGCTCAGTGCAGTCACGAGGTGGTCACGGCCTGGCACCCGTTGTGGGCACGCACGTTTCGTGCGCCGGAGCCACCGGGCGTGCAAGAAGCACGCGTAGCATTGGGGCAATGGATTCGCTCGACCACCGCATCCTGGATCAGCTCCGGGACAACGCCCGCGCCGGCTACGGCGACATCGGGTCGGTGGTCGGACTCTCGGCCTCGGCCGTGAAGCGCCGGGTCGACCGACTCGTCGCGGACGGGGTGATCCAGGGCTTCACGATCAAGGTCGACCCCGCCGTCGAGGACCGCGGCACCGAGGCGTGGGTCGAGCTCTACTGCCGCGGCACGGTCTCCCCCGACGAGCTCCGATCGCTCCTCGACAGCGTGCCCGAGGTGATCGACGCCGGCACGGTCACCGGCAGCGCCGACGCGGTCGTGCACATGCGCTCGAAGGACCTCGCCGCGCTCGAGGAGGCGCTCGACCGGGTACGGCTCGCGCCCCAGGTCGACCACACGCGGTCCGCGATCGTGCTGTCGAAGCTGGTCACCCGCGACTCGGCCTGAGCCCGCCCCCGGCGCGTAGGTTCGCCCCTGTGGGACGGAAGACGACAGCCGGGAGGCACGGCGCGCCTCCAGGACGGTCGGTGACGGCCCGGCGGATGGTCGCCGCCGCCTGCGCCGCGTACGCGGCCAACTGCCTCTGGGGCACGGCCGTGGCCGTGCGCCTCATCCGGACGCGGAAGCTCCGGGTGGTGCACCACGGGCTGTTCGTCGTGACCGCGACCCTGACCGGGGTGGCGGCCACGACACCGGCCTGGACGCGCGACCGGAGTGCCCTGTTCCTGCTGCCCGCGCTCGTCCCGCTGGCCGTCGCTCCGAGGACGGATCCCCGTGCCGGAGCACACTGGAGGGTCGCGGTCGCCGCTGCCCCGTCCTACCTCGGGGCGCTGCTGGCGCGCGGCCGACGAGAGAGGTGAGCTGTGGAGCTCTTCGAGGCGATCCGACGCCGACGCACGACCAACGGGGCGTTCCTGCCCGACCCCGTCTTCGAGGAACACCAGCGGGGTGCTGATGGAGCTCGCGGGGCGTGCGCCGTCGCAGCTGAACAGCCAGCCCTGGCGGTTCGTGCTCGTCGAGGAGCGTTCGACGATCGATCGCGTCGCGCAGATCAGCGGGTCCTCGATGACGCGGACGATGGCCGAGGGCACCTTCTTCGAGCGGTACAAGCCGTACTTCCGGTTCTCGCAGGCCGAGATGGACGAGCGGCGCGACGGCATGCTGTTCGACAAGCTGCCCGGGCCGCTCAAGCCGTTCACGAAGCAGGTCTTCACGAAGCGCGGGCAGCTGCTGATGAACACCCTGCGCGTGCCGCACACCCTCGGTGAGGAGAACCGGAAGCTCGTCGCCGGGTCGCCGCTGCTGCTCGGCGTGATGCTCGACCGGCACGAGTACCGGAAGGAGGAGCTGTCGGGCTTCTACTCGGTGTTCAGCATGGGAGCGGCGATGGAGAACGTCTGGCTCGCCACGACCGAGCTCGGCCTCGGGATCCAGTTCGTCTCGTTCCCGATGGAGACCCCCGGCGCGTGGGAGGAGATCGAGGGGCTGCTCCGGGTCCCGCCGTCCCTCGAGCTCATGGCCGTCTACCGGATCGGGTACCTGCCGCCCGAGCGTCGGCGTCCGGCGATCGACTGGACCTCGAGCGAACGGAAGCGTCCGTCCCAGTACGTCTTCCGCGGGACCTGCGACACACCGCAGCAGGGCTGGGACGACGTCGCGCCCGCCGGCGGGGAGGACCTCCGATGACGGCGATCTCGGCGGCCGCTCCGGGACTGACCGGCCGCCCGTGGATCCAGCAGGACTGGCGCGACGTCGTGTTCGTGCACTGGCGGGTCGACGTCTCGGCGGTCGCACCGCACCTGCCGCGCGGCACCCGCCCGGACACGCTCGGGGCCGACGGGGTCGACGACGGCGCGACCACGTGGGTGGGACTCATCGCGTTCCGCTTCACCGACACGGCGTTCCCGCCGATCCGCGTCGGCCGGGTCGGTGACTTCGTCGAGGTGAACATCCGCGTCTACACGGTCGACGACCAGGGGCGGCACGGTGTCGTGTTCCTGTCACTCGACGCCGGGAAGCTCCTGCCCACCATCGGGGCCCGGGTCGCGACCGCGCTGCCGTACTGGTGGGCGCACGCCGAGTTCCGTCGTCCGGAGCCCGACCGCGCCGCCTACGCGATGCGGCGGCACGGGACGCACACCCGGTCGATGGTCGACGTGCGGATCGGCTCGCCGATCGCGGAGCCCACCGCCCTCGAGACGTTCCTCACCGCCCGCTGGGGCATGCACGTGCGCCGCGCCGGCCGGACCCGGTTCTGGCCGAACGAACACGAGCCGTGGCCGCTGCACCGGGCGACGATCGTGCACCTCCGGGACGACCTCGCCGGGGCGGCCGGGCTGCCGTTCGGGCTGACGGAGCTCGAGCCGGACTCGGTCCTCTACGCGCCGAAGGTCACGACGCGGTTCGGTCTGGGGCGCTGAGCGGGTCGTCGTCGCGGCGGCCGGCAGCGCGCCAGGAGACCAGCGCGACGACCGCGGCGGCCGGCACGACGAGGAGCCCCCATCCGGACCACCGGGCCGCGGACCGGTCGTCGATGCCGGGGACCGTCAGTGCGACGATCGCGAGGACGGCCGACGCCACCGCGACGGCGACCGATGCCACCGCCCGGCCGCGGAGCTCGAAGCGCGTCGGGTCGTCGCGCCGCAGGGTGTGCACCATCGTCCCCGCGACCACGAGGCCGATGAGAACCACCTGCGCCCCGATCGCGAGCCCGAACACGACGAGCGCGACGCCGGCGGAGCTCCACGCCACGACCCGGGTGCGGTGCAGACGCCAGGCCGCCGCCCGACCCGGGGACCAGTACGCGTGCCGTCCGGCCACGGCGAGCACGACCGCGCCGACCAGGCCCACGACGCAGACGACGATCGCCAGGGGCAGCGCGGCGCGGTGCAGCCAGACGCCGATCGCCAGGACCGCCAGCGCTGCGACGGCCAGCCCGGCGGGAGGGGCCCACCACTGCTCGGGCAGGATCGGTGTCCGGCGGACCCACCGTGGTTCGAGCTCCGCGTCGTCGCGGGCATCGTCGTCGGCATGGGCGTCGTCGTCCGCGCGGGCGTCGTCGCGGGCGCGGGCGTCGTCGTCGGCCGGTCGACGATCGGACGTCACGTGTCGGCTCCGTCCTGCTCGGCGAGGAACGGGTCCGGCGGCGTCCGCTCGGCGAGGGCGAACTGCACGACCGCCATCGCCAGGGCCAGCGCGCCCAGGATCGCGCCCGGACCGATCCACGTCACCGAGAAGCGCTGCGGGAGGTCGTGGACCGTGAAGCCCACGACGGACAGGGTCAGGCACGCCACCGCCAGGGACACCGAGGCCCAGGCGACGATCACCCTGTCGGTGCGCGGGACGGACCGGGCCAGTCGGAACGACATCGGTACCCACGCCGCCGCCCCGAAGAACCAGCCGAGCGGGAACCCGACGGCCAGGGAGCCGACCGCGATGGTCGACGTCGTGGTCACCCCGACGACCACGCGGACGACGTGCAGCCGCCACGTCGCTGCGACCGTCTGTTCCGCGTAGGCCGTCCGCCCGGCCACGGCCAGGGCGACCGCGCCCGCGGCGACGACGACCGCGCTCGCCGTGCAGACGACCAGGCCGAGCGTCTCACCGAACTGCGTGCCGAGCAGGGCGAGGAGGACGGCGAGGGCCGCCGCGCAGGCCGGGAGCGTCCAGACCTCGCGGTGTCGGGTGGGGGTGTCGAGGACCCAGCCGGGCGGCGGCGCCTCGTCGACCGTGTCCTCTGCTCGGGTGTCCACGGGGCCATCATCCTCGTCGCCGGCCTCCCGCGCGCCGCTCCAGGGGACACCGGCTGGGTGGGGGTCCGTGCTCGCATCGGTAGAACGGGGTCATGACACGTGTGGCAGTGGTGACCGGTGGATCGGCGGGGCTCGGACGGGCGACGGTGCGCGAGCTCGCCGCGCGGGGGTGGGAGGTCGCCGTCCTCGCCCGCGGGAAGGACGGGGTCGACGCGGCGGTCGCCGAGGTCGAGGCAGCGGGACGCCGCGGGCTGGCTGTGCTCGTCGACGTCTCGGAGCGCGAGGCCGTCGAGGCCGCGGCCGACCGGGTCGAGGCCGAGCTCGGGCCGATCGACCTCTGGGTGAACGACGTCATGGTCGGGGTGTTCGGGCGCTTCCTCGACACCGACCCCGACGACTTCGAGCGGGCGCTCCGGGTCACTTACCTCGGCTGCGTGAACGGCATCCGAGCGGCACTGTCCCGCATGGTCCCCCGCGATCGCGGCCAGGTGATCCAGGTCGGCTCGGCACTGGGCTTCCGCGGGATCCCCCTGCAGGCCGCGTACTGCGGCGCCAAGCACGCGATCGTCGGGTTCACCGAGTCGGTCGTGTCCGAACTCGAGGAGCAGGGCAGCAGGGTCGCGATCTCCCGGGTCGACATGCCGGCACTCAACACGATCCAGTTCCAGTGGGTGAAGTCGCAGCTGCCGCACCAGGCACAGCCGGTCGCACCGATCTACCAGCCCGAGGTGGGCGCACGAGCGATCGCCGCGACGGCCGAGCGGCCCCGACGCCGCACGTGGGTCGGTGAGTCGACCGTGTACACGATCCTCGGCAACCGGATCAGCGCACGGTTCGCGGACTGGTACGCCGCCAAGACGCTCGTGTCCGGGCAACAGGCGCCGCAGAAGGACGGCGCCGCGCTCGGCGTCAACCTCTCCGAGCCGATCCCGGGCGACCACGGCGCCCACGGCGTCTTCGACGACTCGGCGCACGCCTGGTCGCCGCAGACCTGGTGGGTCGAGCACCGACGGCTCGGCAACGGCATCATCGGCGCAGTGCTCGGCGTCGCAGGGGCAGTGGCGCTCGCGGCGGGGCGTCGGAAGTGAGGACGGTCGAGGTCCTGCGGCTCGCGGTCGCCGGTGGCCACGCGGTCCGGCTCCTCGAACCGCGCAGGACGCCGGTGCTCGACGCGGTGCTCGCGGTGCGACAGACGGCGCAGGCGGTGCTGGTGTCACGCTCCGGTTCGCCGGACGCCCACACCGCGAGCGCCGTCGTGGACGTGCTGCACGGCGCGTCGATGGTCCCGGTCGCGCTGCTCGGTGGACGCCTGCGCCGCTTCGCCGCCGTGCAGCTGGTCCTCGCGGCGGCACTCGCCGTCGCGGAGGTGACCGCCGTCGGCCGCGGCCGCAGTCGCGGCCGCCGCTGACCCGGCCCCCCGGTCAGACGACGTCCGCACGGAACGCGCGCCGTGCCTCCAGGCGGGCCACCTGAGCCCGGACCGCTCGGCGTCGCAGACCCCGGGTCGGGGCCCACGGCTGTGGACCTGCACCCGCCCGCGGCCGTCGTCCCGTTCGCCCGGTGACAGGCCGTCGACGAGGACTGCGCCGTCGTCAGACCCGGAGCTCCTGGAAGTCGGGGTCGAGGTCGCCGAAGCGGTGCGCCGTGATCGACACGGACTGCTCGCGGAGGAACGGCAGCATCTCGATGCGTCCCGACTCCACCACCGGAGCGTCGTGGATGGCGGTGTCGACGCTCGCTCCGAGGGCCTCCTCGAGCGCGAGCGGGTCGCCGCCGAGCAACCGGATGCGGCTGCCGGGACCGCCGAACGCGGTGTGCCGAGGCCGGTCGGGTTGTGCGAGCACCTGCTCGAGTGCGTCCTGCGGTTCGTCGTCCGCGTCGCTCCACCGACGGTCGAAGACGGCACCGGACGCCGCACGCGCGAGGAAGTCTTCGTCGCTCTCGACGAGGTGGTCGACGACGTCGAGCGGGGAGCGAGCGGAGGCGAAGAGCTGGGTGAGCGGCCCGGGCAGCGGCCGAGCCGTGCTGAGCATGACGGTGCCCGGCGGCGTC